>DLGL01000031.1 GCA_002482685.1 Bacteriovoracaceae bacterium UBA7695
TCCACTACGAAGGGATGAGAGTCGGTCCTTCTGTATGTGTATGAATGTTTTGGTTGGACATCTGGTCCTATAATTCCAGGTTTTTCCTCAAATCAACAAGTCATTGATACTATTCATTTAAGCCCTCCCAAACCTACCCTCTCAGAATCTTTCCTCAAAGAGAAATACTTAAAAGAAGGCCTTAGTTCCAAGGAAATTGCCAAGCTCGCTTTTTCCTCAAGAGCGACGGTTACCAATTACTTAAATAAATATGGGATACCTCTTAAGAAGGTCACTCGGCGAACTAATGGAGGTCATAGATTTGGTTTTAGAAAACATGGAGGAAGAAGTATTCAAAAGAAAAAAGAACAGGATGTTATAAGTAAAATCGGCTTATATAGGGAAGCTGGATACTCTTATCAAAGAATAGCTGATCTATTAAATGACCAAAATATTCAAACTAAAATGAAGAAGGGTTTTTGGTATTCCAAAGTTGTAAGACAAATTTACTTGAACACATTAATTCGGACTCAGTAAAAACGGCAACTTGCACCTGTTTTTAATCTACTAAATATATGTAAATATGTGATACGATAATATCGATAAGGAGCTATATGCCTGATCCAAAAAATAAATCAACCATTCTTGAGCAACTTAAAAAAAAGACGAACTATAAAATTGTTACTCCAACTCTATCACGCCGTGGCATCGTTAACGATAAACAAACTGTGGCCAGAGAGTTAAAAAAATCGGTTTCACTCATACGATCTATTCTTTCTGAGAAGAAAGAATCCTTATAATCCCAGATGCTGGAAATTCTTTTTTCATTTCCAGGCTTAGTCGGACTTCTAATATTTGTACTCAAACGAAGCCCCTTACCAAATAGAGAATGGCTACTAACACCATTTGCTTTATTCTTAAGTTCACTCAGCTTAGTGGTTTCCTACTTCTTTAGATATTCTGTCGGAATTCCATACTGGTCCACTTTTGATACTTTTATTTCATTTTTTTCCTATCTGGATGAGCAAGTCATTTTCCTAACGAATGAAGATTCCCAATTCTTAGGAGCTGGCGTTTATTCAATGTCATTTCTAGTTGTAATCATTATCTCCTTGGTGATGAAACAAATTATCCCTGACAACTTATTACAAAACCCCGAAGGAAACGATTACATTGATTTCTTGGGCATTGAATTGGTTTTCATAGAAACAAGTACAAAAAAAATATATGTTGGAAAGCTGACCCAAGCTCCCCTTTCTGACAGTAATCCTTCTGCACTGTTTTCTATTATTCCAATCATGAGTGGCTTTCGAAGTGATTATGATGAAGTAATTTATACAAATTTATATCGAGAAGAAGACATACAGGAAGATAAACTATCAAAGATTGAAATTTCTTTAACTTTAGGATCTTTAGTCTCCATAAGAGAGTTCAACATGGAAGCTTTTCACAAATTTATTCAAAAAGGCACAACCGTTGTAAGATTTAAATGAACTCAATTAAAAGAAATTGATTAGCCGATAGACAGCCACGACCATCAGGAAAATCACTGAAAATATAATAAAGTATTTAAAGTCACTTATAGCAGATGTCACACTCGAGTTTTTCTCACAACATCTTTGGGCAAGCTTCCAATTGTGCTTAGAATACTCGTCAGCCAAATCCTCTTCGCGTAATGCTTTCACTTTATCAACATAATCATTATGATTTTTTATTTCAGCAATAACAGGAAATGAATTTAGCGAATTCGACTGTGTGCCAATATCTGGCTTAAAAGCATCGAAAAGATGAAGTACAGTTTTCAAGGCAAAAACAAAAACGAATGCAAATGATATTACGCCTATTATAACGATCGCTTGTTCTAAATATGTAGGTGAACCTTTGTTTGGAGTAATAACTTTAAAAAGAGCAAAAACTGAGCCGCCGATAACACCAAGGAAAGTTAGAATTGTAGCCGCTTTGGTATCAGCCATTTTGATTTGGTCTACAATGTAGGAGTTTATCCCCTTTGAATATTCTGTCTTAAAATTCATTTTACCACCGTTGTTCCACGAATTGTTTATTAGCAATAGCAAGAAAGTGTTTCTTTAATTCTCGCCCATGATAGCAGTCAAAAAAAGATTGGCCGTTTCCACATGGGCATGAGTCAAATATTGACGTTTGATTTTGAATAAGTGCTTGCATAATCCCATCATAGCCATGCAGGCGTTCGCGTCCTGGCCATTTAGCTTTATCCTTTCCTAGCATCTTAAGATCGTTCTGATAGATTGAAGCATCCACTAAAAAATTTGAAAGCCTTTCAATAAACTGCAGTAGAGAGTCCGAAGATTTAAAATCAATTAAAGATTCTAAAAAGACAAACAAGCAAAGCCGCCAATCTTTTTCAATATGAGAGCCTTCAAACTGTTCCCATTTATCTCTATGACTTATTAGGTAAGAATCAGGCGCAGATAATCCTCTGTAGTAATCAGCACTAAACTTAATTCTAATTATGAATGGACCATACTCATGCCCTATCTCAGTCTTGACGGTTAAACTTCCTTGAAACCACAGGCAGTCACGATCAGATCCATAACTTATGTCTTCAAAAGCTCTTTCAAATATAAGCCTATCATTTTGCCATCTATTAAGATCGTGCTGCTTAAACATACCTACCTCACCGAATAGTAAGCGGATGAGTTAACATGAGGCTTAGCTTTTTCTCTATTAGAGACTGCTTGAACTACAACTCTGTTCTCTATGATCTCAGCTGATCGGCGCTCTTCTTTACCAGAGTTTTTTAACTCGTCGTTTAGCTTTGTTGCTAAACCGATAGCCTTAAAGTCACCTGATGGAAGCTCTTTAAAGTATTTTTTGAGAGTCTGAACGTCCAAAAGATCATACTGACTCTTTGTCATAACAACTTCATTCCCTGCTGTTTGATTCTGTTGAAGATTCTCTGCTTTAGTAACAGAGTTACCAATCAATACTTTATCCTTATCTCCATTCGTTCCTAGTTTGGTGGCGATTGTCGTTCCTCCGTCAATCCCAATAGCTAGGTTCAAATTTGGATAATCTTTAAAATACTTATTGAGTTCTTCCATAGATGAAAGAAGCCCAATCGCCGCCTGAATCACATTTTCAATCTTCTTATGTTTTTTTTCGTCTTCTATAGGAAGATTAAAGGTGGCAATCAAGCAATCACCACGATGCTGTACAGGTACTCCATCAAAATCCTCGACCACATTCTGAAGTTCGCAGCGAATGCCGTGAAACAAACGAACCAATTCTTTAACAGTTCCATTCTTTTCTGCTTCACGGATATAGTTTGTGAAACCATCAAGATCACAGAATAAAGTCACTGAATGAAACCTCTTCGTGTTTTTGGCCGAGAGAAGAGTGAAATCAATTTTTTGAATTGTCCCTGTGACATCAATATCAGCAAGTGCTATTGAATCTTTATAATCTTCAATTAGCGCTTTCAATGCATCAGGGTCATACTCGCCAGCGTAGCTTTTTTTCAAATCCGGATATTCATTCCAACTAGAAATCTTGCTCGAATAAATTACCCTATCTTTCAAAACGTCTTTAGTGAAGATGGTCTTCAAATCAGCTGGCAAAGCCAGGTAAGTTTCTTCAGTGACACTTAGAGAGCCTGCTCCACTAAGAACTTTTGCTCCCCAATTAGCGGCGCTTCCAAGACTAATTAATTCCCTATCACCTTTTTTTCCAATATTTCCAACAAAGAATTTTCCGTAAGCTGTTCCAGCAGCACATTTGAAATTCAACAACTCAGGAAAAACATCATTAAAGACATCATGGATAAATGAAATATAGCTGATAGCGGCCACAACCGACCCCTTGCAGATACCAGCTTCATCCTCGTAAGGCTTGTAATTAATGAGATGGAGTCTTGCAGATTGAACCTGAATAATTTGTTGATCAGGAAATATTGAGTTCTGAGCACGCAAAAGAGTATTTAAAGCTCTTATTAACTTCCGTTGTTTATCTTTATCATTGCCGGCTTCTTCTACTAGTTCATCGATATTTCGAATGTCTAAGTAGATATGGCTGCCGGTGACTTCTCTAACCTCTTTAGGGCCAAGATTGGAGAAATCCATTTCTTTGGTGTGTTTAGTTACTTCGACTTCGCTTGATTTGAAGTCTCGATCCTTAATTCTCTGCTGCACCTTTTCACGATTCCACCCCATAAATCCTCCTTAATTGGTTTTGGGTAAACAAAAATGTTGAATTCGTGAAAGGCCTAATTTAAGCTACTATTTCACGATTCTTTTTTTAGGGACGAAGCAAATTGCTTGGCGGCTTGACGTACCTCGTCCCTAATAATTCTCAAGTCTCTCGCAATTTGCTGGAGATGGCCAACCGCTTTAGTCAGAAAAATCTCACAAAATATAACTGTAGGGGCATGGTCGGCCATTGTCGGGGCATCCATAACTTTCACATAAATTAAGTCAAGATAGCTAAACTCCATAACGATAAATCTTCACTTCACAAACAAGGACCTACTATGAAGATTTTTTTTTCGATTATTATCTTTTCCATATCGTTCGCATCTCAGTCACAAACTACCCAAAAAGCAGATTTCTTCATTACTGGATACGAAATGGTTGAAAGTAAAGAGTCCCAAAAAGTTTATGATATTAAAGATATGAAATGGGAACACTCAGAAGCGCAGATGAAAAAATATAAAGAAGAGCCATCACAAAAAGCTTCTCCTGTTACCTCTGAAGAAAATTCGAGTGCACTTAGGAAAACTCTTGAGTCCTTTCAAAAGGCAATTACAGGACTATGTATTTCACATCTAGAATTAAGCCTTGCATTTAATGTGTCAGCAAAAGCTTGGATGGTAGTTTCAGGCGAAATAGACGGAACAGTTAAAGTTATTTTGAAAAACCCGAATCAAAAATGTCCAAAATCTTAAACTTGCTGAAAATTAAACGAGGTTTATAAAATGAAGGAATACCTATTTGTTTTGGGAGCTGGGGCCAGTCAACCCTATGGATATCCAACAGGTCAACAATTGAAGTGGAACATTATTAATGATTTTAGCAATAGTACTGGGCCAACTTATGACTTACTTAGGTCCGAATTTTCTGCTGAAGTATTGAAAGGATTTGCTGCAAGCTTCAAAGCTTCAAAACTGGACTCCATTGATGCATTTTTAAGAATGAATACAGACTACGAGCTAATTGGAAAAAAGGCTATTGCTGCAAATATACTGCAGGCACAATCAACAAGTAATCTAGACCCAGCAGGAAAAGATTGGTTTGGGTACATCTACAATAGACTCATTGGTACTGATGAATCTAGGCTTTCTGATCCAAGAATTTCATTTATCACTTACAATTATGACCATTCAATTGAAGTGCAATTAATTAATGCTTTCAAACATTCTTTCAATTTAAATGATACTGAAGCCAAAAAATCATTCGTGAAGATTAAGATTCATCATGTTTATGGAGATATTGGAGACTTCTCAAGCCCTCTTAATCATGTTCATAAAATAAATGAACACTTTCACTTTGAAAATAATACTCGAGCAAGAGCAATTGAGGAGGCAGCAAAATCAATCAAAGTCATGTATGGACAACGAGATGAGGTACCAGAAGATGTCAGGGAAATGTTTTTTGGAAAAGAAATTTATTTCCTAGGGTTTGGATTTGATAAACTAAATATTCAAAGGCTAGGAATTGATTGGAAACGTTTTGAACGAGTGATTGTTAAAGCATCCGGATTTGGTCTAACAAATGCAGAGAAAGCATCTCATATCCAAAGCATGGGAATACATGCCAACAAAATAGTCTTTGGTCATCAAACCCACGATTGTTATCATTTTTTAAGAGAACATTTTGTTTGAGAAAAAAGTCGCTCCAAAATCGCTACGATTAGTGTAAGAAATCTTTTAAATACTTAACGTTATAAAATATTTAATTGAACAAGTAATGGTATGCGTTTGATCCCTACTTTTTAAGAAACTGCTCATTCATAAGTCTATTTATATCAACATCCATTAAATCCTTAAGAAGCTTCTCGCAATCCTTAGGCTTCATCTCTAAGAGTAGTTGTTGGTCCAGATTTGTAATTATTCTTACTTTGAGGATAGATTTGGCGCCACCAAAAGCAGCGCCAATAAGACCTATGGGCCCAAGTAAAACAGTCCCTAGGGCAGCATTTTTAATTCGCTCCCCTGCATCACTTGAGGACTGTTCCTCATGAACAATCTCAGCTTCCTTAAGTTGGCCTTTGAAAAACTTCAACTTTTTTCCAAATATACCATCTTTCAATAAAACTTGAAGATGAGCTTCATCGAACATAGTCTTCCCTAAAAAATCGACCATGATAATTTCTTTTTCAAAATTAGAAGAAGTTAAAACCTTAAAGCCAGTAAGCGCCATTTGAACTCCCTACTCCGTAAGTGCTTTTTCAATTGGAGATATGATTTTTTCATTTAAACACGATTTTACCTCTTCAGCTTGTTCATCATTTCGTGGATAGTTCCATCCATCAGTTGAAGTGATGTTTGGCATAGAAATGGTTGATTGCTTATCAATTGAAGTAATCATAAGATTCAAGTCAAATTTGGTCGTTACAGATGCTCCACCGTTAGTGATTGAACAATCAATTAAACCTCTGAGAACGATCTTTCCTCTTTCCTTATCATTAACCTTCACAACATTATTGCTATTATGAAAATTCAAACCAATCCAATCGATAGCATTCCCATGGTTGTTGGTCTTATCATTTTTAGTAACAATCTTCTTTTCTACTTTAATTCCCTCAGGATAATTGGATTTCATTCCAGCACATGATACTAGGGAGATGAGAGATAAAATTAAAATTGATTTCATTTAAGTTCCTTGGTTATTTAATCCGTTCAACTGATATTCGATATTGTCTCTGGTCATCTTGGAAAGAGACTGAACTAATAGTTTTCTTACCAGTCTCTCCAATAAGAATCTCCTCTAATGAAAGTCCAAGATAATCAGCCAGCCTTTTGATATATTCAATATTATTAAGAGATGGGACCCGCTTTGATTTAGCCCAATCGTGTAACATGCTTCTTGGCATATCAACCTCGCGGGCAACACTACTTATGTTCTTGCCCTTGAGAGCTGCACTTAATATTTTAGAAAACTTTAATTCCATCCTTTCATTTTCAACTGTCATAAAAATAATCGTTATTCAAATCCGACCTACAGGACAAATTGTCCTACTCGTAGGTCATTCTTGTGTTTTTGCAGTGAGGCCTGTCCTAAGATCAATCTGTGGTATTGGGTAATAAGTTCCATGAGCTTCCTCAATACAGACCTGGACCCACTCTTTATCAATTTTGATGGCGATGATTGAACCAGCATTGATAACTTGGCCATCTATAAGAATTTGACCAAGTTCATTAATTTTAAGTTCACCTTCAACTTTAGACATAGCTATCCCCTGTAACTAAAACAAATGAATGTGGACCGTAACTAAACCTACTGCTACGGACTTAAGTTACGTTTTAAACTTCTTATTTCTCTAGATACGGCCATATGACTAATCCCAAGTAACTTTGCAATCTCACGATATGAATAGTTCTCTGTATAGAGAGCTCTTATGGATTGACTTGGTCGTGTTTGAGGTCGGCCAATCTTTTTGCCTTTCGCCTTCGCATTTTTCAAACCGTTAATCACACGCTCTGATATAAGTTCTCTTTCTAATTCAGAGATAATGCTAATAATGCCAAAGAGAGCTTTTCCCATAGGACTAGCTGTATCCACTTTTTCGCTGATACTGACGAACTCAACGTTCTTGTTCTTGAAATACTCTAAGGCTGAAAGTAGATGCTTCGTTGATCTAGCGAAACGGCTAAATGAATAGACCACGACTTTAGAAATGTGACCTTGCTCAATCTCATTCATTAATTGATCAAGCTGAGGCCTGGACGCTTTTGCACCTGAGACATTAGAATCTGAGAATTTTCTGTAATTATCTATAGAGTGTTGAGAACAAAAGAGCTCCAAGGCACGTTCTTGAGACTCTAGGCCTGTACTCTGGTTAGCCGTTGAGACTCTTGAATACAAAGCTACAAACTTCATAATGGTGTACCTCTTTTGTATATTTTAATTACAAGGGTCTAGGAGTACACATCTCGTTCTGCTTTGTGTTGTAAACTTTTATTTTACAATGACTTAGATGCTCAAAAACAGGACATTTTGTAAAAAGATTCTGTTTTGCTGTAGCGTAGGAGGTGTCACTTAGATATATGGAAGTTTTGCCAAGATTTACCAAGGCAACCACAAAAAGAACGGACTTATGAAAGCAAAAGCAACATATCTAATCAATGACTACCTTCCAGCTGAAGAACTTGAAGAGCCATCAAATATAAACTGGAACGAAGTCAATGAATTCTACAGATGGCAGTTGATAAAAAGAAATAAAGACTACATCCAATTTTATAACTCAACGAGAGGAGATACAGAGCTAATACGAAATGCACTATGTTTTGAGATGTGGAAGATTGAGCCACTTTCTGATCCAAAAGAATTGTTTCCTTGCTTTTCTTCTGCAAAATATTTGTACGATAATTTTATTGAAGTTGGCGAATACTCATATCAAAAAATCAATAGCGGCATTAATGGAGAAGAGGCATTTTCATTAGCAGATGATCTTTCCACATCTCTAATACACTTAACCACAGAAGCGCAGATTAGTGAAAAAGAGGATAATCGTTTTTTGATTTTAGCGGTTGATCTAGAAAAGCCGTTTACTTCAGAAAACCAAAAGAGCCTTATGCAAAAGATCCATTCAGCGAAAACCAAATACAATGAATCTGAAAAAAGCTTCTCTAGAAAATCGGTTGATGAGATTGAAAAGAACCTGTTTGTCTTTGACTATGTTAAAGAGAATAGAAGTTTTCTTAGAATTGAAAAAGAGTTCCTAAAGAGATTTAATACAACTAGTGATCGCTCAACATTGGTTAAAAGACATGAGACAATTAAAAAACATATCGCTAGCCCAAACCAAATAAAATTCGATTTGAATACTATAAATACCTAAGAACAAAGGCTCATCCTCTGGTATTTCTTTTAAAACGATGTACCAATCGTAAGGACACTTCTTTCTAACTAAGCTGCCGCTACCAAAAAACAAAGGAGCGACAATGAAAAAGAAATTAGAACCTGAACAACTATCATGCATCGATTCAATCTCTGAATACTGTAAGCACTATAAAGAGATTAGTTTACCTAATGGCTTAAAAAAGAAATTTTTGAAAGTAGTATTTGACTACTATGACGAAAATGGCCCCGGTTCATTCAAAGATATCAAGAGTGAGATATATGTTTTTGATAAAGCAGTTTTTGCCTTTGATTTTTTTCAAAAGCATGGGTTCTACATTTATGAAATAGCTTCTTCAGATTTATATCTTCCTCACAAATNNGGTCATGGTTACAAAAAAGCATATTCTCATACTGAAAAGATGCTCTCGTCAGTTGGAGAATCAAATGACTACTAACTTTAATTCTCCACAATTGTTTAAAGAATGGGTCTCAAGTCTTCCCTTAGGGGAAGGCTTAAGAAACGATACTGTTGTTAAAATTGTTCGTGAAGCTCTAGGACAAGGAATTGCTTACGATGTAATAGAAGACGTATTAAAAGAGTATTGCATTAAATCTGAATTATCATTTTCCGAGGCAATTCAAATCTGGAAAAATCACGAGAGAAAACATGGGACCCAACCATTCACTTCGAATTTAATAAAAAACTACAAGGAAAGCGAGATTGATTGGGGTGAGGTAACAAAGATATTTCTTAAAACTTATTTCTGGAGTGATGGGATCTGTACCCTTGTTCTCTGGAATGAAAACTTTTACCAATATTTGGACGGGAAATACCAATCCATATCTAAAGATGAAGTAAAGGCCCATATTGGAAACTATGTCCTAAAAAACCAACCTTTGAGAAAAAAGAAAATAAGTATTACCCATCAAGAAATTTTAGCAATGCTTTATACTTTGATTCTTGTACCTAAAAATCTCAACCCTCCTTTCTTTGATCTCAATTTAGGGAAGGGCAATATCGATGGAACATTTCAATCCAAAGTAAATTGGTTAAGTCTGGAAAATGGTATCTTTGACATTGATGAATATTTAGCAAATGATCCTAAGCCTTTAATGGAGCACACATCACATTACTTTTGCTTCAACAAGTTACCCTATCTTTATGATCCAAAAGCTTCTTGTCCTACTTGGGAAGATTTTCTAAGAGGTACTTTTGAATGCGAAGAAACTCGAAATCTAATTCAAGAATGGTTTGGATACCATCTTATTCCTCATTGCAGGCATGAGAAGTTCCTAGTCGCATACGGGAAAGGAAGAAATGGGAAAAGTGTAATGCTCAAGGTCCTTTCATTAATGCTAGGTGAAGGGAACTATAGTTCAGTCGGTATCGAAGCATTTAATCCGGAGAGAACCTTTGCACTATCTTCTTTGGTTGAATCAATGGCTAACATTATAAATGACCTTAACGAATTTAAGAAAACTGGAGAAGGCCTCTTGAAGCAATTCGTTTCTGGTGAGCCAATCACAGTAGAAAGAAAATACAAAGATCATTTTACCTTTACTCCCACTGCTAAAATAACAATAGCTACAAACCATCATGTTCGGTGGGGAGATAAAAGTGATGGCATTTGGAAAAGGATGATTCTACTACATTTTGAAAAACAAATTTTAGACGAATCAAAACAAGATAAAAGATTAGTTAATTCAACCTGGTGGCATCAGAGCGGTGAACTATCAGGAGTTCTTAACTGGGCCTTAGAGGGATTAAAAAGACTTGAAGCAAGAGGGCATTTCTTAATTCCTAAAAAAGTTCTTAGGGACGTTGAACTTTGCCGACAAAATGCAAATCTCGCTTATACATTTCTAATTGAAAATATCGAAGAATGTGAAACTGGGCAATATCCAAGTCATTGGTTATATCGTGATTATAAAAAGTTCTGCATTGAAAATGGCTCAACTCCACTACAATCAATTAATTTTGCCCACGAACTTCAACGATACTTTCCGAACACCAGGTCTACCAAACCTATCTATATTGATGACCCAAGAAGATATGAAAATAGAGTTAAAACTAGAGTTTGGAAAGGTATCAAGTATGTAGATGGACCAACTTATATTCCAACCATAGAACACACCATTGAAGATATTCCTTTTTAACCTTTAAGACTTTTAATTAAGAAAGACTTTTTTTAATTTGTTCTATTGCTTTTTTCGTTGGGAGTATGTTGTGAAGATAAGGTGTCAAAAGTGTAGAAATGATAAAGAGCCATATGAGTTTTACAAAAACATAAAGAAATTAAATGGCCTTGAAAGTCATTGCAAATCATGTGTACTCGCTAGGAAGGCTAAGAAATATAAAGCATTAACCAAGGCAAAAAAGAGAACCAAGTTATTAAGATCGCACTCTAAGATAAACGTTGTTGATGTTGAAGAGTGTACTTTTAATGAAGTCTTGATTAATAGGCCTACAAATTGTGAAGCCTATGACCCATTAAAAGAACTAGTGAGTGGTGTATTATGTTACCAAGATATGGAAAAGTCCTCGGCGTAAGTTATGGTCGCGTCTCTACTAATGAGCAGGCCTTCAACGATGATGGTACTCAAAGGTTTGATGCTTCTCCTCAAATGCAAAAATTACGATGCCAGCAATTTGTTGAGGCTCTAAATTTGAGAGAGGATCGTAAGGGAGATTATGAGATTATTGATCATCTAAATGATGTGGGTTCCGGCAAGGACACAAAAAGACCCAGTTATAAAAAACTTTGGAATTACATTCAAAGTGGAAAAATAAAGTTTATCGTGGCAAGTGAGCTAACGCGATTGTCACGAAATACTATGGATTTTCTTGAACTCATATCCCATTGTGAAAAGCATAATGTGGATGTAATGATCATAGGATTGAATCTAGATACTTCAACACCCTTCGGCAGAGTAATGGTCACGATTCTTTGTGGCCTCGGGGAGTTCGAACGCCGGACAACTTCAATGCGTGTTAAAGAAAATGGACGAGCAAGACTAATAAAAGATGGAAAAATAAATGGAGCTGGGGAAATTTTAGGTCTTGATAAAGACCCGGATAGAAAAGGTCACTTCATCATTAATAATAATGAAGTAAAAGATCTAGAAAAAATCTTTGAAATATTTCTTAATTCTTCATCACGAGCTGAAGCCTTAAGAACTCTAAAAAAAATGAATATCAAGGCTAAGAATGGTAAAGAGTGGACTAAACAAAGATATGATTTGATGTTTAAGATGGTAAAGCATCGATATCGTGGTGTGTGGCCAATTACGAACAACTTAGGCCAACAACAACTTGCTCAATTGCCTCATGGGCCTGTTGTAAGCGAAGAACTCCTCAATAAAGTAGAAGAAAAACTAGCTCAGCAACAAGAAAGAAAAAGATGGGCTGGAAATAGTTACGTTTATCTTCTAACAACTCTGCTCTCTCATGAAGATGGATCAAATTTTACAGGTCAACCAGCGAAGCAAAGGCAGTATCGCTACTATCATAATAAAAGTAATGGTATTCGGATAAGGTGCGATGAGCTTGATGGCCTGGTTCTTAAGAGACTTAATGAGTATCTCTCTAACGATGAACACTTTTCTTCATTGGTTACTAAAGCCATGACTAAAAAAAGTGATGACATTCCTAATTACAAATCTAAAATCCATAAACTCGAAAAAGAACTTGGCCGTATTGAAAAAGAAGAAGGTGGAATCAAAGGTCAGCTATTAGTTACACATCAAGAAGATCAAAAAATTGTCTCCAAATGGCTAGAGGAGCAAGTTTTGAAGATATCGACACGTAAAAATGAAATCGAGGATGAACTGAGGTCACTTAGAGTGACTCTAGATGAACTTTCACAGCCAATTCAAATAGATCTATTGAAGGACTCAGTAAAAGTGTTCCTTGATCAATTCAAGAAACTTCCTAATGAGAACAAACGTGGATTCTTAGAACGATTCTTTCAAAAAATCGTAATCAAATCCAATAATGTAATTGAGTTACACATCTACGAGGACGTGTTCAAGGGTAGCTTGGGGAAAAAAATGTATGGATCTTAACTCTTAATGGTGG
>DLGL01000059.1 GCA_002482685.1 Bacteriovoracaceae bacterium UBA7695
CCTCAGTTGGCCGCGGACAATTTAAACTTCAGAAAACGCTTCTTCCAGATCGGCGATGAGATCATCACAATCTTCAATTCCTACTGAGAGACGGATCAGGTTATCAAAAATTCCCAGGTCTTCTCTCACTTTCTGTGGAATCGAAGCGTGAGTCATAATTGCCGGATGATCCACTAAGCTTTCCACTCCACCTAGGCTTTCTGCCAGAGCAAAAAGTTTTACAGTTTCTAGAAAACGTCTCGATTCATCAATTCCGCCCTTGAGGAAAAATGTAATCATTCCGCCAGAACCTTTCATTTGTTTTTTTGCCAATTCAAACTGTGGATGCGATTTAAGCCCCGGATAAACAACTTTTTCAACTTTCGGATGTTTCTCCAGATAAGTGGCTATTCTCATTGCATTTTGCTCATGGGCCTTCATTCTTACGGCAAGTGTTTTAATCCCCCGAAGAACAAGCCAACTATCAAAAGGAGACTGACAAGGACCAATGGCATTCTGGAGGTAAAACAGTTTTTCCAGAAGTTCATCAGAATTAAACATCATGGCTCCTCCGACAACGTCGGAGTGACCATTGATAAATTTAGTCATAGAGTGAAGAACAATATCTGCACCCTGATCCAGAGGGTTCTGGAAGTAAGGGCTCATAAAAGTATTATCAACCACAACTAAGGCCTTAACTTTTTTTGCCATTGTACAAATTGCGGCCACATCAGAAATTTTAAGTAATGGGTTGGTCGGAGTTTCAAGCCAGATCATGGCCGGTTTAGTCGTTTCGATTTCTTTTTCCAGCTGTTTTAAGTCAGTCGTTGGAACAAATTTATAATCATGAATTTCGGGAAAAACCTTTGAGAACAAACGGTAAGTTCCACCATAAACGTCATCACCACATAGGATTTTTGAGCCCTTCGGTAGCATATGCATGATTAAACTAGAGGCCGACAAACCACTGGCCGTCACCAGACAGTGTTTTGCGTTTTCAAGAGAGGCAAGGCACTCCTGGAGACGGGTTCTGGTTGGATTATGAGATCTTGTATACTCATAACCTTTGTGTTCGCCAGGAGAAGACTGCACGTTGGTTGAAGTTTGGTAAATAGGTGGCATGATTGCCCCGGTTACAGGATCCGGTTCGCCGCCGACGTGGATAACTTTAGTTTCGAATTTCATATCTTTCATAATTACTCCATTAACTCTTTCATCTCGTATGAGGCGGCCAGAACCGAAAGCCGGGCCACCACGGAATAGACAGCTTCTTTTATTTTATGATCACAGTCCTGCTTCACATCTGATAAGCATAATTTCTGGTAAATCATTCCTTGGGAGTTAAGATTTGCCTGGGTTCCTTTCAAAGGATTGGTTCGCATAAAACCACCCGATGCCCTGCCGTTTACCAGATAAATTGTCACCTCAGCAGGAGCTCCATCATATTTAACGATGGTCTCAACACCTTCCTGGACTAAAACAGAAGTGAATTTGAGATTGTTCTTTCCAACATCCATTTTATTGCGAATCTTACGGTTCATAGAGCGGATTTCTTCTCCGGAAGAAACAACCGAAATGCCCATCCCGTATGTTCCTTGAGAGGCTTTAACAAATACTGATGAGCTGGCCGGAAGAGTTGCAAGCAGTTTGTCTACTTCGTTACCCAATTCATCCAAACCTTCTTTCGTATTGTAATCAATATTATCTACTGTTGTGAAATGCGCCTGGATTAAATCAGGATTGATTTCAAAGTGAGCGGCAAAGCGATTGGCCACATCTCGGTAACATTTAAAATGATGATTCTTCTGACGCTTATACCAACCTACGAACGGGGAAGGTAAAACAGGTGCTGTCTGAGACTTCCAGTCAATGGGAAGGGGATTGGATTGGTCGTTATTGAGAACCACAATATCAAAGTCAAACTTGATATCCGGTGACATACTCTGGAACTTTCCATCCATAAGTTGTCCCTGATGGATCACAACGGTGTGACCTGAGTGCGATTCAAGAGTGATAACATTTGACCCGGACTCAGCAAACATTTCTTTATCTGGTGAGAAAAGAATCACTTCAACATCGGCCATCTCGATAGTGGATTTAAGTTGGTGCAAATGATCCAGGTAGTACTTGTTCTTTGTATGCGACTCAGGCAAAAGTCCCACTCGTTTTATCTTGGGATTAATGGCATCAAAAGCTTCTTTGAAGCGGTCAGCACAATGAAGTAGATCCTTGCTGCAAATATTGTTAAACCCTGCTGGGTACATATTGTGATCAACTGGAGCAAATTTATGAGTGCTCTCCCGCACGTCCACACTTGAAGTTAGCGGTTGTGGTAATAGGGCCTGCTCTTTATCAATCCAGGCATTAACACTGTTGAGATTGTGACAAAAAAACTGCTCGAGTTCTTCTTTTGTCGAAATTTTATGGGACATATGACTTCCATTTCTCTGTTAAATTATTGACGTGTTCTATGGGCTCAAGACTCATGACTTCCGGAAACTCAAGCACATGAGGGAATACACTGCGAAGACTTTCTTTTAATTCTTTTTCTCTGATGTCCAGTGAGGCCCGGATGAGTTTGAGTTTCTCATCACCTGGATGCCAGTCCTTCATTTCTTGTTCAAGACATTTATTTAGAACCAGAAAGTGATCCTGATGGATGAAGCTGGAGGCATGGTTCTTCATCTCTATGGCTTCCTGGGCTTTACCTTGCTCAACTGAGGTAACTAAAAACCAATTACACTCTTCTTTTGATTTCAATCTGTCCTGAAGACTTAAGCCTTTTAGGAAAGCTTCTTTTGATTGATAGATAATTTGAACAGCACGGATAAAATCTTCAATAAATTTTGCATCTGTAAATTTCTGCAGGTAACCCAAAAGTTTTCTAAGTCCACCTGAGATAACACGATTAATTATGCCAAATCCAAAAACTTTTTTACCTGCACTGGCGGTTTTGCTGCCAATGTAGCTGAAGATTTCCACAAAGCTTTGATCAAAGAAAGATCGGATTTTTCCAATCCCTTCAAGAAAATCTAAAAAGTGCGCTCCCGGAGGCGTATCAAGGACGATGACATCATAGTTGCCTGAATCAAACTGCATCTGGACTTCAACCAGTGAGAGGATTTCATTCATTCCACCATAGGGCTTAGAGAGAATCTTAACGATGCGGTTAGAGGCCAGATCAGGGGTCTGATATTTTTCGGCCATTCGTTGAATAGTTTTTTCGGGAGACATAAGCAGGGCATGAAGCTTGATGTGGTTAACTTCAACCGGACAGATATCACCGATTGAGTCTTCTTTAAGTCCCAAAAGATCTTTAAGTCTGCGGGCCGGATCGATGGTAATGAGCAGAACGCGCAGACCTGTACTGGCCTGGGCCAGGGCACGAGCAGTGGCCAGAGTCGTCTTCCCGACACCGCCAGTTCCGCAAAAAATTTCGAAGGATTTTGTACTAATACTCACTTTGGGATTCTATATGAGATTTGAGAGAGAACCTACTAAATCCAACTCAACAGTCTTAGAATTCATTCCTAGCGAGTGGGGGAGAATGCATTGCATCTCTGTTTTGTGCTGCTCAATGAGATTTTTCTCATTAATCGCCTTCTCTCTTAACCCAGCAGGCAAATCTGAGAGGTTTTGCTCAACTAATGGGTAGAGGCAGTTGTTTACGGTGATATTTACTTCAACCGGTGTGCGCATTTTCAGGCCGGATTTGAGCTCAATGGCCTCCTGCCAGGACATCTGGCTAGGTAAACTTACAACATGGATTTTCGTGTACTCAGGATCATTTAAACGCGAGAGCATTTTATGGGTATCTTCGAAAATGATGCCGGATTCAAAAATTTGCTGAAAATTGGTTGTGGACTCCACCATTGTTAACGCATGGCCCGAAGCTGGTGCATCTAGAACAATAATCAGTCGGGGATTATCCCTCCCCATCTCAAGGACCCGGCCAAGGTAGATCAGGTAGTTAAAACCTGGAACCATATTCACCAGCGCCCGAAAGAAAGGAGTTTTAACAATCCAGCCAGCAATCATTTTTGAATTGAGTCGTTTTTCAATATATCCACGAGCAGAATCTTCCAGATCAAGCGAGACGGTTTTAATCCCATCAATCATGGTTTCGGTATTTTCATCTTTCTGAGTTTCGCTGAGGGATTGGTTTTTAAATGTGAGATAGACCGCTTCATGGTCATGTTCGTTTAGGTAGCGGACAAAGGCTTTGCTGAGAGTGGTTTTTCCCACGCCGCCTTTACCGGTGAAAATATAGAGGCGGCGTGGAGTGGTACTCATTAGAAGAGGTACATTCCAGTGATGAGAAGCTTAAAGTAGTAACCCTTAACGTCTGGACCATCATCTTGCTTGATCGCAAATGGCCAGTGCATCTGACCCATAACACCTACTACGTAGTTGTCATTGAGCTTTAAATCCAGACCCGTACCGAAGTTTAAACCAAAAGTGACTTTCTGATCCGACCATTCATTATTTCCGTTACTCACTCTTCGTTTTGCTCGTGGAGAGTAGAAACCTAAACCACCAAGGAAATAAGGAGAGAAGTTATCATACTCAACATACCGGGCCTTGATTGATCCAGTCAGACCCATCACTTTCATTCTTTCTGATTTGTCTTTGTGCTCAGACATATGAGCGTTTACGAGGAGATCAAATGAATAACTTGCGGCATACGAATAAAGAATATCTGCAGTGATTTTGTCTTCACCGTATTTTCCATATTTTCCTAGAAGAAACGTTTGTCCAAGACCAAGTCCCAAACCATGCTGATGCAAGCGGCGAGTGCTTCCAGAAGACTGACTTGAAGGTGCTGACTCTTCAGGCTCTTCTTCAGTTTTTGAAGGAGTGGGCGCAGGAGCTGACTTATCTTCGATGAGCTGTTTTTTGGTATTGGGTGTTTTGATCTTGAAAGCCGAATTTTGATTCGGTTTCGTCTGGGCTAGAGAAAGAGAAGGCTTAAAAAAACTCATGGCCACAAGGGCCATGAGTATAATGCTGAATTTTTTGTTACTCATGAACCTTAGATTAGTT
>DLGL01000065.1 GCA_002482685.1 Bacteriovoracaceae bacterium UBA7695
TCTGATTGATTCGTTGTCTTGATTGGTAAAAGATATTTCTCCATTACTTGAAATAATATTTTTGTAAGTGGTGTAAAATATCTTTTTTTTACCATCCTCTATAAAATCAAGTTCAACTTTTTTGATTTTTCTTTCGGTTTCTTTTGTGTCGCAGATACAAAAAAAGAATTTAATATCTCTTTGGTAGTAGATTTCAGTTATCTTGTTCAGATACTCTGATCCTGCTTTAGTAGATATTTCAAGCTCAACTGGGATCATTAATTTCGGTTTCCCAGTATCTTGAATCCACGCAACAGCATCAACTCTCATTTCCTTTATACTGCTAAGATCATCTTCCCAAAAAGATAAGTCATAAGTCTGAAGTTGGTTTTCTGTGATATAGTCTTTTACGATTTTGAGATTTATGAAAATATTTCTAATGTTCACTAACTTTAAGTCGTGGGACACAGAATCACTTCTAAATCGCTTACCGTTGATTATACCTTTCAAGTTTGCATTTACAACTTTCATTCCCTTGGATGTTAGAGAATAAACGAAGCTTTGATCTACTTCACCGACATTTGCTACTTTTTCGATAAATTTCTTTTGATAAAACTTATAGAGACGCAAGTAACAAGTTTGATGTACTTTTTTAAAAATATCCCTGTTGATCTGCTTTGTGGTTGCGACCTTGCATGAATGAAGATACTTAAAAAATTCAATGTCCCGACGATTGAGGACGAGAGCACTCACTTATGCTTGCCTCCATCTTTGTATAGGTCAGCTTTTTCATCCTCAACTTTCTCTTTTGGTGGCTCAAGCATCGTCACTTTTTCTTTGCTGAATTTATCTTTTAAGACCTCAATTCTTTTCTTTAGTTCATCATCTGAGATAAATGGACATTGAACCTCAGTATAATTGGCCCCTTTCTTCCAGATCGCCCGGCCAGGGATTGATGGAAGATAATAAGACTTATTATTCTGTAATACTCGCACCGAGTTTTCGATGGTGTTCATCCTAAAAGATAAACGTCCTTCTAGGTTTTCTTGAATCTGTGTATCAATACTGTTCATGTCAACTTTCTGAGTAGCAAAGATCAAATGAATACCAGAAGCACGGGCTTTTCGAGATAATTCATTCAAGCATCTTTTCGCTCTCTCCATAGCCTTGAAGTTTGGGTGATCTTTTTTTACTTTCCCTAAAAGATCAGAACATTCATCAATACCAACAACAATTCGAGGCAATTTATCCCTGTCTGGATTTATCTTTTTCTCACCAATCTCTTCTAGCTTTTGATATCTTTTATCCATCTCTTTAACAAAGCCCTCAAGTAGCATCGAAGCTTCATGCTCATTCTTTATGACTTTCACATTTGGAAGTACAGCAAACTCATTCATTTCTACCTGTTTAAAGTCAAAAATATAGAGCTGAATCCTCTTTGATGTCTCAAGAAGCCCTAAGAGCATACTTTTAAAGGCGACTGATTTACCTCCACCCGTCGAACCAGCGATAAGATAATGGGGCACATCTTCTAGGTTTTCTGTGATGGCATTTTTTAGTGATTGACCCACCACAAAGCTATAAGGCTTCTTTGCGTTTGTGATAATTTCTGAATAATTGACGTTACTCGCAAGTAGGTGATGGGCCAGCGAAATTTCAAGGAAGCGATTATCTTTATCCAGATAGTTTACTGACTCCACCTGTTGACCTAGTGAGGCCCTGAAATCATCGAGTTTTGATTTATATCGCTCTTCTCCAATACCAATACTCTTAACTAAGATTCTCGTCCTATTAGAATCTTTATCCACACTGACAACTTTTGGATTATCACCAAGGCCTGACTTAAGATTGATGTTATCAAGGGCCTTTTGATATTTTTGGATAAGCTTATAACTAGCAAATCCAGCGAATAAAAGGGAACAAACGATAATCGAAAGGGTTGATAGTCCCATCAACCTATAATCCCCGATTACTGAAATTATCTTAGCGGCTGGAAGTTGCATATCATAAGGCAAGTAGTCCACAAGCTTGAAATGCTTGTTTTGATAGATCATCACACAGGCCCATAAAACTACGCTTCCCGTGAGAGCGTAGTTTTCATGTCGTTTATAACATTTAGTTTTCAATCCTTCTTTTAGGATTTTAAAAAATGCAAAAAATATTTTTATGAGTCCATCAAAAAAACGATTTGCATTATCTTTACTATTTTCACTTGTACTTTTGGCGTTTGCCATTATAGCGGTTCTCCTTTGAAAGGGGTTAATAGACTGACGATAAGATCACCGCCTGTCATTACGGTTAAATATTCTTCTTTATCTTGCATCTTGCTGCCCACGCGTTCAGCTTCTTGTTTGGTTACTTGTGAAACTCCTTGAAGTCCTGCGTTTTTAAAAGTTGCATCTGGTTGGGCCACGGCCATACCGTAGGGATTTCCTCCAAGTGTCGTTCTTTGAGTCATGACATCAGCACCGGCTGAAATAAGGGTAAGGCCTATAGCCCCAGCAACTCTTATATCAGTCTCCGATTGAAGATTACCAATAAGGCCTGGAGTATAGTCACCAGAACTCAACCCCTGAGCATCAATTCTATATTCCGCACCGTTCGGGAATATGATTCGATTAAATCTCAGGTAAACGCGATCTCCACCACTATAAGAAGCACTTCCTAAAAGAATTGAATCCCTAGGGATTTTTCCACCTGCTGGATGACTCCCTCCATAGGGAAGGATCACCTTAAGCGTTTGGTTATCCTGACGAGTATCAATTCCTGTTACAAGTTTTCCAATAAAGTTAGTTCCACTTGGAATTGGACTTAAAAGCCCTTGTGTTTCTTGCCTCTCAAAGACCTGACGGGCATTGTAGGTTAATTTCACAGGCCTTATTGAATGACTTTTACCTGGCCTGACTTGCAACTGGGCTTCCATAGTGTGGGCATTGACGATGGATTCACCATGATCAGTTGTCACATTGCTGCTAACTTTATCATCGCTTTCAAATGCTTTATGGCTCTTAGATAAGACTGAATCATCCTTTGCCATGAAAGCTTGTATCAAAATGGTGATTCCAAGCAGTAAGGAAAAAATATATTTAATCCTCTTAGTGTTTAAAACTTTTTTCCCACCTTCATCAATACAAAAGATGGACTTAATCCAGTTCCAGAATTTACTAAAGTAGATTTTCATAAGTATTCCTTAGTGATGATGCTTTTTACTTCTTTGCTATCACGGTGAATAATTAATGAAAAATCTTGAGTTTGTTCAATTCTAGTTAGCACTCTTGCTTTGGTTCGTTCATTCTTTTTAATCTCATCTTTTTCAAAGACAAGTTTCTGACCAATAAAACGCTGATTCGATCGACTGGCAAAGATATCAAGATTTGATGTCTTAAGTTTATCCCCTTTGTTTAAGATTTCTAAATCAATGAGATAGCTCTTGATTTCTCCAAGTCTTAAAAACTTTTTGACATTGATCTCTAGTCCATCAGCTAAGAAAAGCTTAAAGGGTTGTAGCACCTTCTGAGGCTTCAAGCTTTTCAGCAAGATTTCATTTTGCGTTTTCCACTTGATATAAAGAATGTCGTCATACAACGAGAGCGGGCCAACTTTTAGGATGAAACCAAACTTAGTTCCTTTCTCTGTATAAACAAAAAGATTTGTTTCTATCGGAGCAAGGGGCTGAATGGTTAAGTCATTGCCAACAAACTCAACATTAAAGTAGTTGGAATTTCCTGACACGATTTTTAGTGGCTTATGTTCAAAGCTGATAACAGTTGAGCGTCCCATGGTAAGATTAACAACTTTCATCAAACGATCATTTGTATCTACTTCTCTGATTTCTTTTCTTTGCGCAAAGATGCTTGTAGAAAAAGAAAGAAGTGCTACACCAACAATTAACCTAACGAGGCTCATAGTTTACTACCGCATTGATATAAAGCCCGAGTGGATTTTCTTCTGTCACCATTCCAGTAATAACTTTAACCATCACCTGGGCCTCAGATAAGAGGGGAATCTTTTCTAACCCTAGATCACCGCTTAGTTTACTGTGGATGCGTAAAATTTTATCGAAGGTTCCCACGATATTGTTTTGCTCATCAATGGTGATATTGATCTTTCCTACATACTGAGAAAAAGCTGAATACTTTGATGCCTTTTCCTCTTTGGCCAGCTCTTCAGCGATTTTCGATTTAAGACCACTTGAAACAATCGGGGTAAGGTTGGCCATCATCGATTCAATTGAAAACTTATCCCACTCAAAACGTCTGCGGATAAAGTTTTCTACTAGTTTTTTGATTTCCATTTCTGTGATGATGACTTCTTTGCGGTTAGATTTAAAACTTAGTTTTTCACCGTCACTTTCTAGAATGACCAGTGGATTACTAAAAATCATTCCAATAAGCGTTACTCCAAAGATGATATTGGCAAGACTCAGTGAAAAGATGATTTTTTCATAAAGGCTTATTCTGTGCTGAAACTCCAAGACGCTCTTAACAAAAGGCTTTTGTGGTTTTTCGATTTTTACTTCATTTTCTTCATTGTCCAAATAATGTTCTCCTTTTACTTTTTAATAAAGTTTGAATTTTTCTTGTTGTTATTGTTTTGAACTGCATTTGATTTTGTAAAATCTTTGTTTTCTTCACCTCCTTTAATTTTCTTCCAACTATCTCTTATTTTTCCACCTGACCATTGAGCACCTTTTTTAATAGGCGCACTTAAGACTGCTTTGCCAACCCCCATGGCCGCAAGGCCCGGAACTGTAGCAATGCCTGAAGCAAAAGAGCTAATCCCATCCCCAAGAAGTGACTTAGTGAAAAGTGGGACTAAGAGAATTGAAAGTGCAATGCATAGGTTAATAATAGATGTCGTGATAATGTTTTCACTGTTATCTGTAGTAGGTGCCACCGCGAGTTTTAAAAGTAGCACTCCTAAAATTGACCACATGATTTTCCATGAGATCACTGTAAAGAGTCCCTTATAAAGATTTTTACAGATTTGGGCGGTATTCTCTGGGATATGACAAAGAATCATCAGCGGAGCACAGACATAGAGAATCGACCAGCTAAAGTGAATAAGGGCATCAGTGACAAAAATTCCAAAGTACGCAATAAAATAAGATAAAAAATTGAGCAGGAAGATAAACAACTCTCTCACTTTATAAAGTGCAGGGGCATCGCGGTTAAAACTAACTGCAAATGCTTCTAGTATCTGTGGCATTTTGGCAAGGCCATCAATTCTATCTGCAATGCCGTCACCAATAAAGCCTATCAGGTTGATAGTTTCTTTAAAGGAGATCAGCATCAGAACTGAAGCTACTGCACGGGTTAATATTTTTCCGGCGTCTGGGGTTTTGTCTTGAGTCTTAAACATCTCAAGGACGATTAAAAGCACGATCATGGGAAGAATCATCATCCAGTAGATTTTGACCATTTCTCCATGCAACTGAGTACAAACATCTGGTAGCCATTCCATTAAATAGGGTTCCCTCCTTTTAGGGATTCTGTAGGCCATGAACCTCATGGCAGGGTTAAATTTGGGCTTAAAATGGGTCTTTAGGAGGCTTCTTGTAGAGGGGGAGGCCTTACCTTCCCAAGTGCCGATAGTCCCCATTTTTTGGGAACCATGAATAAAATACACGCTTTTCAATTTTTCTGACCACGCGAGTCAAGAAAGTGATATTCTCACAAAAACGAAGGTTTAGATTCTGCCCTATCACTTAAGTGAAAAGGCTGGGTCGCAAGGTATAAAGAATATTAACAACATGATGGTTAAAACCATTAGTCTTGTA
>DLGL01000027.1 GCA_002482685.1 Bacteriovoracaceae bacterium UBA7695
TTCGATTTCTGTCGCAGGAGACATGGCAAAAATTCTTTTGAGATGCCTCACCCCATGAGAAAAGTTGTTTTTCCTCCCGTTCAGGAAGCGACTGAAGATGGACTTGTTGCCATTGGTGGAGATCTGGAAGTTGATACACTGATCACTGCTTACCGCAGTGGTATTTTCCCCTGGCCCGTCTCAATTGACTTGCCACTTGCCTGGTTTTCACCAGATCCAAGAGGAATAATTGAAATCGAAGAAGTCCATATCTCAAAATCATTCGCAAAATTTCTCAAAAAAAACCCTTATCAGGTCACTTTCAATGAAGCCTTTGATGAAGTCATTAATCAATGCGCTCGCATGGCCCGAAAGAACCAACCTACCACATGGATCACTCCGGATATCATTAAAGGATATGAGAAACTCTTTAAGCAGGGTCTTGCCTATTCAGTGGATGTCTGGGACGGAAAAGAACTCGTAGGAGGTCTTTACGGAGTTTGTATGGGGGATTTTGTGTCGGGTGAATCGATGTTCACCAAAGAAGATAATGCTTCCAAATATGCGCTCTATTCTCTTCTCTTAAGGCTTAAGGATAAGGGTATTACCTGGCTTGATACCCAGATGGTCACTCCGGTAGTTGAAGGCTTTGGAGGAAGATACATTGATAGAGAAGAGTTTTTAGAAAAGATTGAAAGCAAAAACTGGGTAAAGGCGAGAAGCGAAATTTTTTAAGAAAAAAAAAGCCACCCGGAGGTGGCTTTTTCATTTTAAGCGTATTTTAAATTCAGGCGCTGATTGGCCTTGAGAGTCCGGATGACTTCATCCATGAAATCTCTACAAGATCTTTCAAGTTTCACCTTCTCACCACGGCAGTAGGCTTCCAGACGGGCCTTGAACTCCTGGTAAGACATGTTGAGCTCGTGAGCGAGCTCTTCACAACGCTTTTTGAACCGAAGGTCACTTTCAATAAGGTCAGACATTTTTTTAGAGAGCTCTTGCTTCAGAGTTGCTGGCGTATAAGCATTTTTGACTTCTGCAAACTTCATCGCCGTAAGCATTTTGATGTAGGCGTAGCCAATATCAAATTCAAACCAACGATGACGGAATGAGCACGAGCGCATAACACCATGGTGATTGTTGTGATCAAGCTCACCACAGATGATGAAATTCAGAGGAAAGAGAAAGCCAATATTGCGGCTGTTATCGGTCGTTTTGTGATTTCTGTAGCCCCACCAGTGAGCGATAGCATTGACCCCACCAATGGCAAAAATCGGTGATGTGAGAAAATTAGTGAGAGAGAGAATCCCTCCCCAAAGTGGTCCAAACATAACAATCATGAAGACAGTCATCATGGTTGGCCCCATGAATGAATTGTTCTGGATGAATGCTTCGAGCTTATTCACAGGAATCGTTTTTTTGATTTTCATCACTTCAGGCAATGACTTGCCTTTTGTATAATCAAACACTCCAAAAGCCAGTGCATGCCAGATTCCGTTTTGAACTGGAGAATGGGGATCTTTTTCCTGGTCTGAATGGGCATGGTGAAAGATGTGAACTGCAACCCAGTCAACCTTATTCAAAGAAGTGATAAGCCATAACCAAACCTGCATAGGCATATCAACCCACTTATTCAGCACCACACCTTTATGAGTATGGTAGCGGTGATAAGAGAGGCTCATGGCCGTAATAGTTATGTGAGCAATCGCGCATCCATAAATAGAAACAAACAGAATCGGATGAGCTGCTACGAACTCTCCAAAAAAACCATATGTGCCTGTTTGAGTAAAAGAAAAAGCGATGATGGCGAAAGCGGTAGTAAAAAGTGCGAGTAGTTTCATTCAAAATCCTTATGTCAAAAAACGCTGTGGCGTGATGAGGTCCGACGACATTTCCAGGAGTCCTGCCGGCGCAAATTCAACACAAAGACCACAACCTATGCATCCACGTTCATCAATCAAAATGGCGTCTGCCGTCACCTGGATTGCATTGGTCGGACAGATAATCTCACACATTTTTGACTCTTTCCACATAGATAATTTTTCTCGCGAGCCGATAAACAACGGCTTGCGTTTCAGGCGAGGAGAATAGAAATAGAGTTTATCGGGCCATTCGGTCTTGTGTAATTTAAAGACTTTAAACAGTTTCTCCCCTGCAAATTTGCGCATTTGCCGACGGGACCAGAATACTTTCCAGTACGAAATCTTATTATAGAAATTCCTGTTCAAAATCATCTTTTATTCCTAACGGTCAAGTTCAAAACGCCGGATTCCCATACTGAGAAGGCAAACTTTAATTTGCTCCTCTTTTATTCCCAGAACAAAATGCGGTAGGGCCTGGGCCAGAGACAAGCTGGGAGTTTTAATCTTAACCCGTTCAGGAGAATTTTTATCACCAAATTTTACTAAAAAACCGGCCTCACCGTTGGGAGATTCAAGACCCGTGTATTGCCACTGCTTTGGAAAATCCATGCTGGAAAGTAGTTCACTTACTCCATTATAACCGATAGCAAAGTCGGGGTTTTGAATGTCTCCTAAAGGGAGATTATCAATTACCTGAGTAATGATGCGAAAACTTTGATAAATTTCTTCGTACCGAATTAAGTAGCGCTCGTAAGCCGTGCCATTAATTCCAACAGGGATATCAAAGTCAATATCCTGATAGAAATAGAATGGCTGAGATTTTCTTAAATCAAAATTTAAACCCGCCGCCCTCATCGCAGGTCCACTAATCCCCCACTCTAAAGCAGTTTGAGCACTTACAATGGCACCGTCCAGGGTTTGTCGGAATTTTTTCTGACTCACCAGAGATCTGTGAATTGTTTTAAGAGTTTTAGAAATGATGTCACAGGCCGATTGGTATTCAACGATCCAGCCATGCGGAAGATCTTCTTTTATTCCTCCCAGACATGCGATGCTCAACCCAAGCCTGCGTCCGCAGTACTTCTCCATGAGTTCATAAATTTTTTCACGAAGGTTCATGAATAAGCGATGCTCATCGAGCTTCATCGCAAAACTCATCTCATGCATAACAGTCAGGTGCTCTGCAATTCTGGCCAGTTCAAGTCCTACAATTCTTATGGCCTGAGCTCGTTCTGGAAGTTTGATACGCAAGAGGTCTTCAAGGTTTTTTGCCCAAGCTATACTGTATGTGGGAGCTGCACCAAGATGAACTTTATCAACCAACTGCAGACATTGCTGCCAGCTTTTTTCTTCCAGTAACTTTTCAAAGCCTTGGTGATAAAAACCAATGTTGAGCTTTGAATCTACAACTTTGACCGGATCGAAACACACCAACCACTCAAAAAGGCCGGCAGTGACAGAGGCTTGAGTATCAAAACTCTTCCACTGGTAGGACTCTTCTGGATAAGGGTCTTCAGACTTATTAGGATTTTTGCGAAGCTCAGGGGGAATCAGCGTGGTATCAGCTGGCCAGGAAGTGGAGACATTTTGTTTTCTGAGGGGGAAATTTGTTTGATGAGGAGGCAAAAGTAACGCCTCCATTTTGCGATTAAATTTTATTCCCAATGCCTCTTGCTGCTCTCTTTCTAACCAGTTTGCATGTGTGAAGCTTGTAATGACACTAGGGATAAGCTCGGTCTCATTAAAGAGCACATGAATGTTGAGCCGTTGATGAGTCCCCATATTCAAAAGATGATAAGAGAGCTCAAACTGGTAGTCGGAATTTTGATTTTCAACTCCTGCAATATCGACCAATGTAAAAAAGCCCAGATCTTCTGAGGCCAGCTCGATCCAGCGTATAAGATCCACAGGACGGATCGTAATATGATGCTGACCATTTAAATCCTGGTAGCTACTTTCCTGAGACAAGACATTCTTGGTCTTTTGAAATTCTTTCCAGCTAAACATGATGAAGCTTTTGGAAGCAGGCTTCCAGTGCAGAGAGAATCTCTTCCGGAAGTACTGACCAGCCATTTAAATGTATTGTTGGAATATTTTGATCATTAAAAATTTTCACAAACGGGTGATCTTTAAATAACGTCTCAGCTTCACCCATTCTTAAAAGAATTTTACCTGAAGAGAATTCAGCGACAAGTTCTTTTTCAATTCTTCTTTGTTTCAGGGAGATCACACCATCCCAGGCGATAACTGAAGCCTCCTGCATATTATCCGTGAGGACATAATCAAATGGTAAAGCGTGACAATACTTATCACCCAGTATGGAGAGCCACTCTGTATGCATTAAAGGCTGGGACAGAGAGAATATTTTTAGAACCGGTTTGATTTGTGCCATCAGTAAATAATCTTCAACTCATCAGCGATGTCTTTAACATCGCGAGGTCTCCACGTAATATCCTCAGGAAACACTTTCATATTTTTTTTCACACCAACGTTAGGATCAGTACGACAGTCGAACTTCTTACTGCGAACCTTTACCCAACTATAAATTTTCTGATGAGTACCCGTAGTTTGAGTATCATAATCTACAAATCGGTAATAGGTGCTGTTGCTGGATTTAAGTCCTGTTAAAAAATTTGGGAGATAATCCATCGCCCGGTCAAAATCTCTATCAGAGCAATTTTCTACATCGTCTTTTAAAATATGAGTAGGCTTTCCCTCAGAATTGAGAACGTTTTGTCCCCAGGTCTTAACCTTGCAATCGAAATAGTAGCCTTCATTATGAAGACGCATAAAGATATTTAAATAACTCAGGAACCAAAATTTTTCTGGATTTTTATTAATGTTGCCTGAATAAATAAACTTTTGGCAGGTGTTGTATTCACTACTGTAATTTTTGATAAAGGCCTGCATCCGCGCTGCAAAGCCAATAGGTCTTCTTTTTTTCTTCAGTTCATTTTTGAGTTTTAATTTTGCATTTAACTCAGCAACTGTTTTTGCGGCCTTATCTTCAGGTTGCTCCTGACCCACTTCCTGCCAGAGTTTGTCGTAAAGTGACTGACAACCACTGCGTATTTTGGAAGCCTCGCCATCAGATAAAAAGATCGAGCGCTTTTTGTAATAATCCATGGCTTCTTGTAAGGGAATGAGATTTCCTATCCGCGTAGCTGGATAACTAGCAGCTGCACCGCCATTACGACCGTCTATATTCTCGTAAACTGCTTTTTGCTGGGCCCAATCAATTTTTTCCTTTAGCTCGTCCAGATTGCTGACAGATGAAAACTTTTTATCCTGGTAATCCACACCGATAAAAACCAAGCGGGAGATCCAGTTACTTTTACCCAGACAGTTTCCATCCAGGCACGACTGCTCGACAAAAGCACCAATAAGGCGGATGCGATTTTCATGGTACTCACCCTGCTGTCTGAAAACCTTCCCACCGCCAAAAATAATAACCTTTTGTGGGTCACCCAATTGGTCCATAAGACGCGGGATAATTCCAATGGAGAATGTGGGAGTAGAAATAGCGCCAGAGTATCTTTTCCAGACATCATCTTGAGAACAATAAGAGTGAGAATAGTATCGCTGACCCGAGGCCAGGTCTAACTGGTAAGCGTGATCTGATCCTTCCGGTGTGAGGATGATGGCATTGACTGTATTATTGATACTGCTAAGTGCAGGGCCCACATCAAAAAAATTATGTGGTTGAACTTTTCCCTGCTGATCTAAAAGAGAGTGCTCAGAGTTTTTGGTAAACCATTTGGCTTCAAATGAAGTCATGAAACTTCGGCGAGGCTCGCTTGCATCAAAAAACGAGCAGCCCGAAGCCGCGAATAGCATAATCAACCCAAAGCATTTCAATTGACATAATCTCGTTAACATAACATCATTACTCTACTTTTTCTGACGTCGCCCGGGTGGTGGAATGGTAGACACAAGGGATTTAAAATCCCTCGAGAGCAATCTTGTACGAGTTCGAGTCTCGTCTTGGGCACCACTTAATCCAAAAAATCTAAGTCGTTAATTCTTATCATTATAGGAAGCGGTTATCGCTATTACTAGTTTCTTTTCATAGACTTACACCTTTGACTCCCCTTCAAAACCATTAAGATCCTCTTAACCCTCTGTTTTCTGGGGATTTTTCATGGCAACTCCCGACAAAATCCTTCAAGTATTGGCATCTCTGTTCCGATAACTCCTTGAATTATAGTCAGCCTCTGCACGGGCCTAGAATAAGGGCACAACTAATAAAGGTTTATATATGAAGCACGAATTGAAGAGATTTTGGTTAGCCACACTTGCCTTTTCTTTAGGAATCAATGCAACTGCACAAGCATCATCCTCTCTTGAAGACTGGATTCGCCGGCTCACGAAACCTCAAAAAAATATTACTTTGACCTCCACCCGCGAGGAAACTCCCTCATATAAAATGACTCCCATGTTGGTGAGCTTTAAAGGCGTGGTGAGGGTTCCGAGTTATCTCAAATTGAGCAAGGGCCTGGCACGCATGCATGGTTCTGCAGGCCAAATCATTATAGATGGGCAAGTTATCTGTAACTACTCTCCACGATCTATCATTGACCGCTATTATGTTTTTCAAAATTGTTCGGATGGCTCACGAGCCAATGAAGAAATCAATGTGAACAATAAAATAGAATTAAAACTTAATTACGCTATGGCCTCAAAGGCCACTCTCACGGCCGTGATAAAAGTTGAAGAAACAAACCAGGCCGAATACGGAATTGTGTTTCCTTATATCAAAGCACAAGAAGGACAAATTCTTTTATATAACGGTGAAGCTTGGGTTCCATCTGACGTATCAGAATTAGAATTAAGTGGAATCAAAGGTGATACTGGAGAAGCTGGACCGCAAGGTCCTGCTGGTATTCCGGGAGCTGCGGGACTTCCTGGTGCTGCAGGTGCAAAGGGTGATAAGGGAGACAAAGGTGACAAAGGCGATAAAGGTGATGCCGGAGTAGCTGGTGCAGCAGGAGCTGTTGGTCCAATGGGACCACAAGGTCCTAAAGGAGATACCGGTGCGCCCGGAGTAGCTGGTGC
>DLGL01000102.1 GCA_002482685.1 Bacteriovoracaceae bacterium UBA7695
CTGGGGATCTCAATGGCGCAGATTAAAGAGCGCAATGATGCCCTTCATGAGTTTAATCCGATGCTTGGTCACCGTGGTTGCCGTCTGGCCATCACTTACCCGGAAATTTACCTCATGCAAGTCAGAGCAATTATAGAAGCTGCCATTGAAAGTGATAAAAATGGCGTGAAAGTGATTCCAGAAATCATGATCCCACTTATTTCAGAGCTCCGGGAGTACTCAACCATACAGGAAGAGTGTAAAGCGGAGATTGAAAAAGTTTTCAAAGAGAAAAACCATAAAGTGAAATACAAAATGGGAACCATGCTCGAGCTTCCCCGCGCCTGTATTATGGCCGGAGAGATTGCCCGGGAAGCTGAGTTCTTCTCATTCGGAACGAACGATCTTACTCAGACAACATTTGGTCTTTCTCGTGATGATGCAGGTAAATTTTTACCAAGTTACACTTCACGTGGAATCTACCCAAGAGACCCATTTGTTTCAATCGATACATCGGGTGTGGGCTTTTTAATGAAGCACGCTATCGCAGAAGGGAAAAAAACAAATTCTGGCATTCACGCAGGTATTTGTGGAGAACATGGAGGGGAACCAGCTTCTGTTGAGTTCTGCCATCAGATTGGACTGGATTATGTGAGTTGCTCACCTTTCAGGGTACCTATCGCCCGACTTGCTGCCGCCCAGGCAGCCCTTAGAACTTAAGATCTTATAAAGGCCCCTTAACCGGGGCCTTTTTATTTGAAAGACTTCCAGAATTTCTTAAGACCGGATACATCATCAGTATCAATTAAATCCACTTCAGCATCTTTCATAAGCTGCCAGTATCCCTGATTAGCAGGGGAGGCATAGAAGCGAAGTTTTCGCCTCTCCTGGTGAACGCCAGCAACAATTGCTTTTAGTTTTTCTAATTCCTTTTCAGACATTTGTCCCTTTCCATCCCAGTCAAAGTGCTCACTCCACTTGAGAGAATACCAAGTGTAGTTAGGATATTCAGTACTTCCTTCAAGTGAGTTTTCGTCTCTTTCCACTTGAATCTGAGTGAAGCGATTTTTGAATTTTCTTTTGAGACTCGTGTTCCCTGTGAGGATGATTTTCACTTCTTTACCAATCATGGGATAACGAGTGAGGACCTGGAATAATTTTTCAAGAATAGATTCGCGAAAATCTTTTATATCTATCCAGAGAAGAAAGGGGTCTTGATGAGAGGCACCCGTAATCCGGGCATCGACCTTTTTTTGTAGGGGCCTTAAATAAAGATCTTCCAGAGTCCCTTTAAAATTCCAGGGAAAATGAGAAACCTTTACCTCACCATCAGATAGCCAAATATCGGCTTCAACACTTTTAAAGTTATTCTCCAGTGCTTCGTCCAGAATTCGTGTTTGATCGTAATCATTGTGAGAATGCAGAGGAAAAACAGCTTCCAGAGCATGGCTCTTGGGAGTTAGCAGGACAAAAAGTAAAAATATAGCAGGGGAAAGGTATTTCATCCTAATTTAATTTTTTCTAACTCTTCCAGAAGTTGATTTCGGATTTCTTTGTAATCACTTTCTTTAACATTTAGAAGAAATGTTCTTTGTGGATAGCAGGCGATGGCAATTCCATCTGAGCACTGGCCCAAGCAGCCACTTCGAAAAACTCTGATTTCTTTATCAGTTTCTTCTTTTGCCCATTTTTTTAAACGATCAGTAAGATCCTTTGAACCTTTCTCAATGCAATTCTCTCCGTCACGCTTATAGTTGCAGATATGAACGGACATCTTGCCTTTGATTTTTTCTTCTTTCATAGTTTTCCTGTCACAATTTTTTCCAGAAGTGGACCTTGAAGGGTTACAACTGAAGGTTTTGGAATGCCACCATCCGGCCAGTGGCTTGTGAGTTCAGTGGCCGATTTACTTTCTTCACCCGGGTGCTGAACTGAAAGAAAGAGTGTTTTAAAATCAGGAGAAAAGCAAGGACCAGTGAATTCAGCATCCTTCGGTGCAGTGGCCACACGAATGATTTTTCCCTGATGACTACCGGATCTCAGGAAAACATAAAGTCCGTTGTTTCCTAACCCTTTGTAGGCGCCGGTTTCTATGGCATCCCCGGAAATATCAGTGGTAAACCACAAATTGCCTTTAGGATCAAAGACCATATTATCCGGACAAGCAAAGCCCTTATCCTGCCCACCGGTCAGAAAAACTTCATGAGAGAATTTTAGACTTCCCGGATCATTATCATTTTCTATAATTTTTAAGATACTGCCGTGATAGTTCTGCGTGGTCTTATTATTTGTAAGCGCCACAAAAACATGTCCAGTTAACGGATCAAATTCAATGTCTTCCGGCCTATCAAGGGGAGTCGCACCTACTAGTTTGGCCGCTTCTCTGGCGTAGATGAGAACATCTATCTGAGTTTTAAAATGTTCTTTTAGAATGGGCTGATCATTTATATCCAGTGAGAGCCACTCACCTTTTTCAAGATTGGCGACGTAGAGTTTACCTTTATCAAGAGAGTCACCTGTGTCTGAAATGAATTTATAAAGGTGCTCATTAATGGTGTCATCTCCTGTGTAGGCGACAACTTTTCCTTTACTCGACATCGTCACAGCGGCGCATTCATGGGCGCAACGACCGAGACCAATGAGTTTTTTTGCAACCCCAGTCTTTGGTTCAATTTCTACGACCCATCCGTAGTGTTCAGGGGGAAGAGGATACTGCTCATCCCACTTCATCCAGCTTTTGGCCGTTTCTTTTCCTTTAGAATCGCGGTCACCCCAGAACATATCGTAGTTCTCTTCGCAGGAGAGAAAGGTTCCCCATGGAGTGTAGCCACCCGCGCAGCCGGACATGGTTCCAATGGCCTTATCAGATCCTTTAATGGATTCATTGTTAGCAAAAGGAATGATCGTTTTAGCATCAAGGCGGCGGTTGTAAGGAGAGTTTTTAACTACGGCCCAATCATTCTTATTCTTTTTCACTTCGAGGATAGATCCTCCGACTTCAAGCATCTCTGCATCGATATTACTTTTAGTCCTGTCAGGACCTCCGATAAAAAGTGCATTCACATATTCATGATTCACCCAGAGTAGACCCCGGTCTTTTTCAAGCGGATGAAAAGCGATGAAGTCATTGTTATAACCAAACTTCTCAGTGGGATTAATACTCTCACCCCAGCGGATAAGAATCGTCGACGTAATGCCAGCAATAGTGATGAGTTTATCCTCAGTAGAGGGAGGAAGGGAGGCCAGTTGAGCTTTAGGCGCTTTTGCTGCGTGAACTAAAAAGTTATCAGCAAGCGAGAGACCCACACCTGAAATACCCAGGAATTGCAAAAAATTGCGACGATTCATGAATGACCTTTGATTGGTTTGAACTGAAGCTATGATATAATAAAGCTGTATGAAATACCATTTGCCGATTGTGTTGTTTGACCCTGAATGCCCGCTGTGCCTGCGGTTTAAGCAAGGTCTTGAATTTCTGGATAAAAATCTCTGCTTTATCTCGGCCCGGGAAGAAGAAATTTACTCACAGTTTCCCGAGTTATCCAGACAGGAATGTCTGGAAAAAATTCATCTGATTACCGAGGACAATAAGGTTCTGGTGGGGCCTGAGGTGGTGGATTATCTAGTTCACAGACTCCCCGGTGTCTCTAAGTTAGGCTGGCTGCTGGATACAAACCAGGGCAAAAAAGTGAAAGATTATTTTTATCAGAAAGTTGAAGAACTCCGGGAGATGTCACAAAAACAAGACAGTGATTGCAATCAGTGCCCCCGGAAGTAAAATTAAATTTAGTAGAGTGCTGAAGCAATCTGCTGGATCGCTGTTGATTTCCCCATCGAATAAAAATGTAAGCACGGGACTTTGTTTTTTATAAGTTCGCGTGATTGAGCAATCGCCCATTCAACCCCTACGTTTTTAACTTCATCATCATTGCGGCATCTTTCAATGGCATCGATTAAATCATCCGGCATATCGATGAAGAAGTTTCGTGGAAGATTATTGATCTGAGACTTGGAAGTAATGGGTTTAAGGCCTGGAATGATAGGAATTGTAATTCCTTCCTGACGGCACTTCTCCACGTATTCAAAGAATTTCTTATTATCAAAAAACATCTGGGTCACGACATAGTCCGCGCCATTTTCAATTTTCTGTTTAAGGTATTTCAGGTCAGTCTTTAAATTTGGGGCCTCAAAATGTTTTTCCGGGTATCCCGCCACACCAATGCAAAACTTTGTGGGAGTAGGATTCTGAAGTTCATCTGAGAGGTAAACCCCTTTATTCATCTGATGAATCTGAGAGACGAGCTCATCGGCGTACCGGTGTCCACCGGCCAGAGGTTCAAAGTTTTTTTGACCTTTGATACAATCTCCACGAAGCGCCAGAACGTTATCAATTCCTAAGAAATTAAGATCAATGAGAGCGTATTCTGTCTCTTCTTTGGTAAATCCTCCGCAAATAATGTGAGGAACGGTATCAACGTTAAACTTATGCATAAGAGCAGCACAAATTGAAACTGTTCCTGGACGTTTACGGATAGATTTCTGCTCAAGAAGACCATTGGGCATTTTCTTAAAAACAAACTCTTCTCGGTGATAGGTCACATCAATGAATTTAGGTTTGAACTCCATTAGAGGAGATAAATTGTCAAAAAGCTTCTGAATGCTTTCTCCCGTACTAGGAGGAAGAATTTCAAGGGAGAATAATGTCCCTTTAGCATTTTTAATATGATCGGTTACCTTGGCCATAATTACATCAAGTTAGCTGAGAGCCACTTCTCCATATCTGTTAATGATCTATCTTTTCTTTTAGAATAATCTTCCAGTTGGTCTCTGCCAATCTTTCCGACATTAAAATATCTCGATTCAGGGTTAGCAAAGTACCATCCACTTACTGAAGAAGGTGGAGTCATCGCCATAGACTCAGTTAATGTCACGCCGATATTCTTTTCAATATCCAATAGGTTAAAGAGTGTGATCTTTTCAAGGTGATCCGGACAGGCGGCATAGCCCGGGGCAGGTCTTATCCCCTGATACTTCTCTTTAATCAGCTCAGCAGTAGGAATATCTTCTGTAGGAACATATCCCCAGTACTCTTTACGGATTTTCTGGTGAAGTCTTTCCGCGAAGGCTTCTGCCAGACGGTCGGCCAGGGATTTGATGATAATGAGCGAGTAGTCGTCCTGATCTTTTTCGTATTTCTTACATAACTCATCCAATCCAATGCCTGAGGTTACACAGAAAGCACCCATGTAATCAGTTTTACCACTGCTCTTAGGGGCCACAAAATCAGAAAGAGCAGGGTTAGCAGAACTGGCCTCATCCATAACTCTTTGTGAGCGGAGCATTCTAAGGGTTGCGGCGACTTTGGTCTGGTTTCCAACCTGTAGAACCTTTTGATGTTTACCGTGTTGCTCACATGTCCACTCATGAACTTTATCTTCCACGGCATAGATTTCAATATCATCCTCAATAGCATTGGCCGGAAAAAGTCCAAACACGGCCCGGGCCTTGAGGGATTTATTTTTAACTATTTCTTTTAATAGGGCCTGAGCATCATCAAATAATTTTTTCGCCTCTACTCCATAAGTTTCATCTGTCAAAATCGCAGGATAGGCCCCACGGAGTCTCCATGTAAGAAAGAAGGGAGTCCAGTCGATGTAAGGTATGAGATCTGAAAGTGGGTAATCATCAAGAACTGTCACTCCTAATTTAATAGGCTTTCTTGGTTCAAAATTGTCCCAGTCAATTTTTGTTTTATTCCTGCGTGCTTCTTTTAGAGATAAAAGTTTCTCGGCTTTTTGAGTGGCCTCATGATGCTCTCGCATTTTAACGTATTCAGCTTTCTGCTCGTCATGAACCCTAGCCTTAGAATTCTCATTTAAAAATTTTTCCACCACAGGAACGGCACGGGATGCATCAGAGACGTGGATGATTGATCCAGAGTAATGAGGATCTATCTTTACTGCCGTATGCACACGGGAAGTTGTGGCCCCACCAATTAGAAGAGGAACTTTAAATTTAAGTCTCTCCATCTCTTTGGCGACATGAACCATTTCATCCAATGAAGGAGTAATGAGACCGGAGAGTCCAATCATATCCACATTTTGTTTTTTGGCCTCTTCCAGAATTTTCTCACAAGGAACCATCACCCCAAGATCAATCACTTCATAGTTATTGCAACCCATGACCACTCCCACGATATTTTTTCCAATGTCGTGAACGTCACCTTTAACGGTGGCCATGAGGATCTTGCCGTTATTTTTGGCCACTGCCCCGGCTTTTTCTGCCTCAATATAGGGCTGAAGGTAGGCCACGGCCTTCTTCATTACACGTGCGGATTTAACTACCTGAGGAAGGAACATTTTCCCTTCACCAAAAAGATCACCTACCACACCCATGCCATCCATTAAAGGACCTTCAATCACTTCAAGGGGACGGGTGACTTTTTTGCGGACTTCTTCTGTGTCTTCATCAATAAAATCTACAATTCCTTTAATCAAAGCGTGCGAGAGTCTTTCTTCAACAGGAAGTTTTCTCCATTCTTCGTCTTTTTTCTCAGCTTTAGGCTGACCCTTAACCCTGGTTGCCAGTTCAATGAGCCTCTCAGTGGCTTCGGGCGAGCGGTTAAAAATAACATCTTCAACGTGATCCAGAAGTTCTTTAGGAATGTCAGTGTAAACAGGAAGAGCTCCTGCATTTACAATTCCCATATCTAACCCAGCTTTAATGGCGTGGTATAAAAAAGCTGAGTGCATGGCCTCACGGACAACGTTGTTTCCGCGAAATGAAAATGAGAGATTAGAAATCCCGCCGCTTACTTTCGCATAAGGAAGATTGGCCTTAATCCAACGGGTGGCTTCGATGAAATCAACGGCGTAGTTATTATGCTCATCCATGCCTGTGGCAACAGTGAGAATGTTGGGATCAAAAATAATATCTTCAGCTTTAAATTTCACGGTTTCCGTTAAAATCTTATAGGCACGAGAGCAGATTTCAATTCTTCTCTCATAGTTATCGGCCTGACCTTTTTCATCAAAGGCCATCACAACAACCGCGGCTCCATATTTTCTGACAAGTTTTGCGTGTTCAATAAATTTGGCTTCACCTTCTTTAAGTGAAATTGAGTTAACAATGGCCTTACCCTGAACTCGTTTAAGACCTTGTTCAATAACGGTCCACTTAGACGAATCAATCATGACAGGCACCCGGGAAATATCCGGCTCTGAAGCAATCAGGTTCAGGAAGTGAACCATGGTTTCTTCGGAGTTAATCATTCCTTCGTCCATATTGATGTCAATGACCTGGGCTCCGTTTTCTACCTGCTCACGGGCCACTCTGAGAGCTTCCTCAAAGTTTTTTTCCATAATGAGTTTTTTAAAGGCAATGGAGCCTGTGAGATTTGTTCTCTCTCCAATATTAATGAAGTTAGAGCCTGGAAAAATTTTAAGAGGCTCTAGACCAGATAGCTTAGGGAACTTATCAATTTCAGGAATAACCCGTGGAGCGAAATCCTTGGCCGTCTCTGCAATGGCCTTAATGTGCTCATTAGTTGTTCCACAACACCCACCAACAATGTTGATCCATTTATTTTTTAAAAATTCCTTGAGAGTTCCTGACATGTAGGCCGGTGTCTCATCGTATTGCCCAAATTCATTAGGAAGACCCGCATTTGGATAAACTGAAATATTAAAAGGAGATTCTTTTGAAAGAACTTCTATATAGGGACGCATGAGCTCGGCACCCAGAGCACAGTTGATCCCAATTGATAAAAGAGGGTAGTGAGAGACTGAGTAAAGGAAAGCCTCAATAGTTTGTCCCGAGAGCGTTCTTCCTGAAGCATCAGTGATTGTACCCGATACCATAACCGGAAGTGGCTCAAGATTTTCTTTTTCAAAATAATCAGCAATGGCAAACAGGGCCGCCTTGCAGTTGAGCGTATCAAAAACTGTTTCAACTAAAAGGATATCAACCCCACCTTCAATCAGGTATTTTGTCTGTTCATAATAGTTGGCGACCAGGTCATCAAAATCCACGGCCCTGAAACCAGGATTATTAACATCCGGAGAAAGAGAAGCGGTTTTTGTCGTGGGGCCAATTGAGCCAGCAACAAAACGAGGTTTTGAGGGATTTTTTTTGGTGTATTCTTCTGCACATTTTTTTGCCAAACGAGCAGCAACTAAATTGAGCTCCGGAACTAACTCTTCCATGTGGTAGTCGCCCATAGAAATTTTGGTACAACTGAAAGTATTCGTCTCAATAATATCAGCACCCGCTTCAAGGTACTTGTTATGAATTTCTTCAATGACATTTGGATTGGATAAAACGAGAAGATCGTTGTTTCCTTTGAGAGGACTCTTCCAATCTTTAAAGCGCTCCCCACGGTAGTCTTCTTCCTGAAGGTTATACTTCTGAATCATGGTCCCCATAGCACCATCTAAAATGAGGACGCGATTCTTTAACTGTTCATGGATTAGTGACATGCCTTGGGCCCTCTATAAATTTTGATTACTCTAGAGTAAAAATTGTTTATAGTGTTTTTGGTCAAAAAAGTCAAATGATATTAGGTATTTAAAAAATGTTTAGACCCATAATCTTTTTATTTAGCTTTCCGATAAGTAAGCCATGAAGACACTGTTTTTTTCATTACTTATCTCCCTGCCCCTCACGCTCTCGGCCCAAATTAGTGGTGAGTGTGACAGCGATACTGAGATTCTTTTAGGTCAACCAAGTTTTGTTCAAACTCCTTTTGGCAAGGCCGCAACCAGAATTGAAGCTTCAGAAGCCTTGGGGATTGTGAAACTCATTCAAGATCTGAAGAGTAGCTCTCCGGATAAAAATATAACAAGAGTAGAAGTTTTAGTTTGTACCTCTGATGTAAAAATAAAACCTGAATCCATTACTGACAGACGGGAAAACATTCATATTGAACTGGCCCAACAAAGAGCGGCCGCTCTCAAAAAAGAATTAAACAAGGCTTCCATTCAAAGTGATATCTCCTCGCAGGTTTGTGGGCCATCTTTTGTTAAAAAAGATCTTAACTGGCGCTTTTTCACAGAAGAGAATTCTAAAAAGTTTTATGACTCTGCCTTTGCCACATTAAATACACCTGAATCCCTTGAGATGTATAAAGAGTTTGCCTTGATAGAAAACTTTGAAGAATTAAAAAGAAAATTCCCTGCTCCTTATCTGGCCAAATATAAACCATTCAATGGTTACCGGATCAAAGTCTTTGCAAAAAATGTCTGCAGAAATGGCAGCATGAGGCCCAAGCCTAAGTCACCATCAGGTAAAAACCAGTAAGAAAAAATGTAAAGGCCCCTAAGAGGTACTTATTTGGCGTCCGCTTATGGTAGGCGCATTCAAGTAATGAGACCCATACAGGGCCAGTAATGGCAATGGAAGTCAGGGTACCGACGTGAGCGTACTTTAAAGCAGCAAGATAGAGTGTGAGTGAAATAAAACAGCCGAAAATCGCTGAACTCACGATGAGAGATTGTTCGCGCTTTCTTAAAGCCTTCATATCTTTAAAAACTTGTAAGTAACTTTTTGGACTAATGATGAAAAAACCAATTAAAGCACCAAGGCAGCGGATGGTATTTACCTGAAAAGTCTCCAGACTTGGCTCCGCCTCATAGGCTGAACGGGTGAGCATGACTCCGACTGCATCCAGGGTGATTCCTGTGAAGGCCCACATGAAGCTTTTTAAGTCCCAGGATCCGGTCAGCCGGTTTCTCTCCAACATAAAAATCAAAATGCAAATAATCATGCACAAAACGGCCAGTGCCTGATGAAGTGAGAAAATTTGTCCAAGAAAGATATAGCCATAAAGACCCAGCATCAGCGGTTGGAAACTATAGAGGACCAAGGAGCGTCCAGTGCCTAAAGTAGTAAAGGCCCTAAAAAGAAAGATATCTCCAATACAAAGACCTGATAAACCACTGAGCATCAGCATGGATGCGGTCGTAATTCCCAGCGGAACTAATTGATTGGTGAACACCATCGCTGTGGCAAAACAAATAATAGCAACAGCAACCTTAACCTGATTAATCCACATCGATGAGAAACGTTTCGCATAGATTGAAAAGATGAGGCCCGCGGTGGAGAAAGCAAGATTTGCGCCTATGCCAAGAGCATAGACTTCAACTGGGTTCAAAAGGCTTCCTTTGATGTTCTGCTCTATAGTACAATAAGTTTTATGAGTCAGGAAGATTGGAAGAAAAAACTTTCACCCGAGCAATTTAATGTCTGCCGTCTAGGCGGGACCGAGAGTCCTTTCTCTGGGAAATATTACAAGCACAAAGAGGTCGGGACCTATATCTGTGTGGCCTGTGGGCAGGAGCTATTTAGTTCTGAAACAAAGTTTGAATCTGGCACAGGCTGGCCTAGTTTTTCCGATGTTGTAAATTCTAAGCATGTGACCTTAAAAGATGACTACGCCTACAATATGCACCGGGTGGAAGCACTTTGTTCAAGTTGTGGCTCTCACCTAGGACATGTCTTTCCAGACGGACCGGCCCCCACCGGGCAGCGCTGGTGTATAAACTCAGTTGCTTTAGACTTTAAGCCTTCAAAGCCTTAATACCCCGTAAAACTCCTTAATATCGCCTTAAAATTACGCTCCTCGTGATGCTTCCTCGCCGAACCAATTCTAGAAAGCCCTACGACAAATTTTTTCCAGGAATATTGATGAAAGTATCATTACTTATCTGCTCTCTTTTCATCTCAAGCTTCTCATTTGCTCAGTCAATGTTTGTTCTCAATAGCGGTAAAGTGATCACTATCGATGATCAGGGTATGGTCTTTGATTCAAAGGGGACAGTGGCCCCAGATCAGGTTAGGCACTTAGGTGGTCGCTTTATTATCGATCAAGACCGCAGGATTAGAACTATAGATAGAGCTGGCAATATTTACACCAAAGAGAAAGATGATAAATCTCCCATTAAGGTTGAACACCTTGGAGATAATTATTTTGTCTCAAAGTTTGGCCGCATTTTTACGATTGATGAGAATGGATACCTCTATGAAGGCGAATCAAAAGAAAGAGAATACAGAAATATCAAATTGAAAGGTGGAAATTTTCTTATCGCTGAGAAAAAGATCGACTCTCAAAAAGTGCTGGTACTCCTGGTAGTAAATCATTTCGGCAAAGTTCTTGAGGTGCAGGTTCCGGGGCTTAATTTAGAAAATGTGTAATATGCCGGTGGACAATATTTTGTCACCGACCGTGGAGTTGTCTATACCGTTTCAAACGATGGGGTGGTTTTTGGTAACACAGGCATCCAGGCCATTCAGGGTCATGAAATGCAAAGAGGCGGAAATTATTTTTTCACCCGAAATACTTTGTATACTCTTTCACAAAGTGGATCATTAATGATGGCAGGAGTGGCCAGTGATTTTGGCCGTATCAGGTACTTCGGCACCAACTTCTTTGTCACGCAGGACAATCGCCTCTTCACTATATCTACTTCCGGGACAGTTCGCAGCGTTTCGGCCGAGTTTGGCCTTTCAAATATTTCCCTATTCTACCAATTGTGATATCTTGCTTCTCATGGATGAGAAGTTTATTTCCGAAAACAACAACTTTAGAATAAAGATCGTAACCGATTTTGATTTTGATCAGTCAAATCCTCTGAATTTTCAGTACCTCTTCCGTTATACCATCACCATAACCAATATTGGGGATGTCTCGGCCCAGCTGCTCTCAAGAAAGTGGAATATTAAAGATGCCAAGGGAGCGGTTAACCTGGTCGAAGGACCTGGAGTCATAGGTCAGCAGCCACATTTTGGGCCAGGTGAATCTTTTGAGTACTCAAGCTTCTGCCCACTTCCAACCTTAACAGGTGAGATGTGGGGTCATTTTAATATGATTAATAAATATGGTCAGAGTTTTAAAATCGATACGCCATTATTTAAGTTTCAGGTTCCGCGGGAATTTATTGATCACTACTGAGTTTTTCAAAGTTCTTTTTTAGCTCTTCCAGGTTTGTTTTCAAATCCTCCATCAATTCATCTTGTGGAATATGCTCAAAATTTTTCTCTTTAATGAGGTCGTGCATAATGCGCAGTCGCTCGAGGATATTTAAGATGTCATGGGAGATTTGATGTTTATGCATAGGTTGTAATAAGTCTGAAAGAAGTATCAATCGGACCAAACTTAAGTTCGATGAGATCTTCCGGATTAAGGGGGCCCACTCCTGAAGGAGTTCCGGTAAAAATCAAATCCCCATCACAAAGAGGAAAAAACTTATCCACGTAATGAATCATCTCGTTCGGTTTAAGGATAGCATTGGCGATTTTACTTTCTTGTCTGATTTCTCCATTCACTTTCAAAATAAACGGGGTGTCCTGCCAGTTGAGAAAATCTCTGATGGCCTGAATAGGAGTGCAGATGGCGGAGTTTTTAAAAACCTTAGATATCTCCCAGGGATGACCTTTAGACTTTAACTCTTTTTGAAGGTCCCTAAGAGTCAGGTCCAGACCAAGTCCCAGGCCGATGATGTTTTTTTTGTAGAGCTTAAAGACCACTTCGCACTCATGATGAATCGTCCCTCTCTCCCATGGAAGAGCGATGGCGCCATTGTGTTTAACTTCTGTGTAGACACTCGGTGGCTTAAGGAAAATGACCGGTTTTTCCGGCGCATCCTCTTTCATTTCAGCAATATGGTCGGAATAGTTCTTACCTAAACAAATGATTTTATCCATGACGTTAAGCATATAGGTTAATTAAAATTATTGGCAAATTAAATGTTTTCCCCCATCATACTGCTATGCTTAAAGCAGTTAACGTCATGACTCTGTTCATCTTTCTGGTATTCGTCACAGTTGCACCTTATGCGACTGCTCAGAGCTCACTAGTCAACCAAACCGGCGATGATTTCCTTTCTAGCCAGATCTACGAAGAAGAAATTCATCACACTCAACCAGAAATTCTTGTGGTGAGACCCATTGAGCTTGAAGTTTCTTTTCCTCATTTTATTCCGTTAAAAGCTCAAACTGTTGCTCTGGATTTTCTCAAGCCTCCACTAGGTTAATTCTCTCTTTCAATCAGTCGTTATATTTTTAGTGAAACCACTTTTAAGGACCTTTATGTTTTTCAAACATTGGAAAAATGACGTTCAATCGTCCCTGGTTGTGTTCCTGGTAACGCTCCCTTTGTGCTTAGGGATTGCACTTGCTTCGAATGCTCCGTTATCGGCCGGTCTCTACGCTGGAATCATTGGTGGATTGGTAGTGGGCTCACTAAGTGGATCTTCAGTCAGCGTCTCAGGTCCTGTTGCTGGTCTTACCGTCATCGTTGCTGGAGCTATATATAGCTTAGGATCATTTGAAGCCTTTGCTTTGGCGGTTCTTATTTCTGGGATCCTCCAGATCTTTTTTGGTCTTTTTAGAGGAGGAGTCCTCGGTGACTTTTTTCCTTCATCAGTTATTAAAGGAATGCTTGCGGCCATAGGGATTATTCTCATCCTTAAGCAGTTCCCTCACGCTGTTGGATACGATGCAGATTTTATGGGTGATGAAAGTTTTGAAGAGCGCACTGGTGGAAACACCTTCACTCAGCTCATTGCTGCTTTTAGGATGTTTCATCCAGGTGCCTTAGTTGTCTCGCTCATCGCTCTGGCCATTCTCATTTACTGGGAAAAGATGTCCACACAAGGAATTCAATTTTTTAAAATGGTACCTGGTGCTCTGGTTGCGGTGCTCTCGGGCGTGGTTTTAAACTACGGTTTCGGTTTTATTTCTCATGACCTTGTTTTAAGTGGAGACCATTTAGTGACACTTCCCTTTGGAGGTGGTTTTGGTGATTTTTTTGGAAGCTTCCGTTTTCCCGATTGGTCCCAGTTGGGAAATATCAAAATTTATTCAGTGGCCTTAACCATTGCTTTACTGGGTTCTATTGAAAGTCTTCTTTCTATTGATGCAGTGGATATGCTTGATAATGAAGGTCGAGCGACTGATAAAAACCGCGAACTCGTTGCTCAGGGAATTGGTAACGCCTTAAGTGGATTTGTCGGCGGACTACCAATTACCGCTGTCATCGTAAGAAGTTCGGCCAACGTCTCTGCAGGTGCCAGAAGCAGGCTTTCTGCAATTCTTCAGGGTCTGTGGCTTTTGTTATTTGTGGTTTTAATTCCTTCTCTTTTAAATTTAATTCCTCTTGCGGCCCTGTCGGCCATTCTTCTTTTAGTGGGATACAAACTCACAAAAATTGAGCTCATAAGATGCATGTATGAAAAGGGAATGAATCAATTTATTCCCTTCATGGTCACCATCCTCGCAATCCTTCTGACGAATCTTTTAATGGGGATTTTGATTGGAATTATCGTGGGCTTTATCTTTGTTATCCGCTCAAATGTGCACAAATCGATTTTGATGGTGAGAGAAGGGAACATGTACTTAATTAAGTTCTATAAGGATGTATCTTTTCTGCAGAAGGTTTTTTTTCAGAAACTATTAAACAGAATTCCAGATGGGTCAACGGTCATTATTGATGGATCGACCAGCGTTTTTGTAGATGAAGATATTGTGGACGTTATAGAAAAATTTATGAAGCACGGCCGGGCCTGTGGAATCAACGTAGAGTTGAAAAAGTCCAGCCTCGCTCTTTGTTCACTATTTAAGGAGACTAATAATGGATCAAATTAAGAAATTACTTTTAGAAAATAAGGCCTGGGCAAAAAGTAAAACCGAAGTTAATGAGACTTACTTTAAAGACATGGCACGGGATCAGAACCCAAATTATCTTTGGGTAGGCTGTTCAGATTCGCGAGTTCCGGAAGCTGAGATTACCAACAGTAATCCTGGGGAAATTTTTGTTCACAGAAATATCGCCAACCTTGTGGTTCACACCGACATCAATTTTTTGAGTGTTTTGAGTTATGCTGTTAACAATCTCAAAGTTCCCCACGTGATCGTTTGTGGTCACTATAATTGTGGGGGAGTTAAGGCCGCTCTTTCTCAGACAAACCTCGGTTTGATCAATAACTGGGTGAGAAATATCAAGGACACTTATTTTGCTCATAAGTTTGAAATTGATCAGCTCTCTTCAGGTGAGAGAGTGAACAAGCTGGTTGAACTCAACGTGATTGAACAGGTGAAAAATCTTGCTCACACTTCGATCATTCAGAAAGCGTGGCATGAAAATCAAAGACCGTACCTGCATGGATGGGTTTATGATTTGAACACGGGAACTCTTAAGGAGCTAGTGACTATCGCCCCGGGATCTACGCTGGATTCTGCTTACAAATTGGAATTTTAGTTCTCGAAGATCCAGTCATAGTAAGCGCCCAGAAGTGGGTTATACGAGAATCTTCCCTGAGGTCCAAAAGAAAGGGTCGAATGAACGGCGAGTACGTAATTCGTCGACCCTTGCTTCAGGTAAATTGGTCCACCTGAATCGCCCGAGAATGAATAGGTATCATTGAGTTCAAGAGTTTTGTCGGCGTAGATGACTTGCTTAAAAGTTGGCGTTATCACAGTTCGGGAATTCTTCTTATTTCTCATTCCAAAACCAAAACGATAAAGATTGCCCGTGATAATGACAGGTCTGTAGATCGGGTAAATCGAGATGGTAGACGGAAGTTTTTCCGCCAGATAAATCTTTCCAACATCAGACTGGTAGCGTGAATCTTTAGGATGATAACTTGGGTGAACTTTAAAGCTTTTTACAGCGATAGACGGAGCTTTAGGGTCATAGGTGCTTTGAGTGAAGATGCGGATTTTTACCACATCACCATCAAGGCAGTGAGCTGCAGTGACGATGAGTTCCGGAGTGACGGCTACACCTGTGCAGGTGAAGACACCTTTAGTGCGTGTGACTTCAATGAGTAAGCTAGAATTAAATTCCTCCCATGACTGGGGATCTGCAAATCCAAGTACTGGCATGATAATGGTCCAAATTAGAAGTAATAGTCTCAAGCCGTCTCCCGGTTCTTGAGGCCCAAGTTACCACACCATACTTGCTAAAAACGTTTTTAATTCCAAGACGCGAAGATCCAATCTTTTTGACCTGATACCAGTGGGTTGTAAGAGAATTTCCCGGCCGGACCGTAAGAAAGAGTTGAATGGATGGCCACTAGGTACATCTGACCTTCACGTTGAATGAAGATTGGACCGCCAGAGTCCCCAGAGTACGAGTACATATCATCGAGCTCGAGAACCTTCTCTTCATTTTTAAGTGACTTAAACTGAGGAGTGATCAGCGTGCGAATATTTGATTTAGCACGGGCCCCAAAACCAACTCGAAGAAGTTTTCCTTTAAAGTTAGTTTCATTTTTTAAGATCGGATAAATCATTGTTGATTCTGGCAATTTATCAGCAAGCTTTATACGGGCCAGATCAGATTTATAGTTAGATGTTTTTTGATTGTACTCTGGATGCAGTTCAAAGTGTTTTACTGCCAGAGATTTACTTCTAGGGTTGTAAGAGCTTTGAGTGAAAACACGAACCTTTAGGATCTCACCGTCCAGGCAATGGGCAGCGGTTAATACCATATCATCTTTAATCGCTACACCTGTGCAAGTGTAAACACCTGTGGGGCGAGTAACTTCAATGATCAAACTCGAGTTGAAATTATTCCAATCAATGTTTTGTTCAGCGAAGGCAACAGTCGTTGTCATAATAAGCACCATAATCCTTGGTATTGTTAGTCTCACATTCCCCTCCTGGGTTTGTGCGTCTCTAGGTTAATTATAGATACAGGAAGCGATGCGTGTCCAAGGTGCTTTTTGACCCCCGCGTTTATTATGAAGAATGTGTTAATTTCTAGGGATTTATCTGTTTGAAAAGTTGACCATGGTGCTGCTATGCTCACCCACTATGACACCAATTTGTACCATTGAAACACCTTTTAAAGAAAAATTTGGCGTGCCCCGCCAATCACTTTTAGTGGCTGAAGCCGAGGGGAGGATGGTCTTTCCTAAAACGGATTTTTACTCTGAAGCCTTTCGTGGGATCGAGAACTTTACTCATCTGTGGATACTTTTTTCGTTTCATGAAGCGGTTGAAGAAGGATTTAAGGCCTTGATTCGTCCGCCGAGATTTTTGGGAAAGGAGAAGTGGGGAGTGTTCGCATCGAGGTCTCCGCACCGGCCTAATCATTTGGGAATATCGGTGGTGAAATTTAAAAGTTTTGAAGTGCTGGATAAAAATATTGTTCTCACAGTTCTTGGTGTGGATCTCGTTTCTGGAACGCCGGTTCTGGATATTAAGCCATACATTCCTTACGCAGATTCTTATCCGGATGCACTCTCAGGACCTTTTCAGGAAAGACCAGTTAACAAAAATGTAGTTTGGAAGACTGAATTGGGGATAGATCAAAAAATTAAAAAACTTATCGAGGAAGTGATTAGTCTTGATCCTAGATCAGGGAGTGATGAGCTTACGAGTTTTGGCGTTTCTATTGCTGGATACAATGTCCGCTTTCAAATGGTGAATGAGGAATTTCACATTTTAGAGATTTCTAAGGAATAACTTTTAGCTCATATGAGTTATCAGGCGCAAATTTAATTTCTGCTTTCCCAGCAAATCCGTCGATATCATTTCCAAAAATTATAAAGTCCTGGATCGGTGTTTTGAAATCCTGATTGGCCTTGTAGCCGATCTGGGTTGCGATATAAAGAGAGAGATTATACTGAGGCATATTCTTCGGAAGCTCGCGGGTAAAGTCCGGAAGTGGCCGGTTGTAGGAATGAATGAGAATCGGAATTTCAAATGCTGCTGGTCTTAAAAAGCCGTGCCCCCAGCGATTCTCGACACCCAGGGATTCACCGTGGTCAGATAGATAGATAATAAGGTTTTTAGACTCATACTTAGACATTAGTGGGTTTAGCTCTTTCCAGAAGAGATCGTATTCAACCACCGAGTTGTCGTAGTTATTTATTCTTTGATCAATGCTCGGCTCGGTGAACTTGATGGCTTCATTTGTGAATCTTAATGCCCATGGACCGTGGGATCCACGCTGATGAAGGATGATAAAATGAGGAGACTTTTTCTCACTTAGAATATCGTTCAGTTTAGGCAAAAGATGTCGGTCAATGGCAGCGTCATCGTTTTCAGTTTGAGGGGAGACGTCTTCCAGGCTTCTGTAATCATCTAAGTAAGCTGTACACAAGTAGGGAGCAATATACCTGAGCTGCTGACCTGATTGTGAGGAGAGGAAATGAGTTTTAAAGCCATTCTCTTTAGCGAGTTTAAATAGGCAGTGCTCAGCCTTTGAAGCCTTGATCCCCCCTGCTTCGCCGTAACCCATATTCAGGAAGAAGGCGACACTGATGTCGGTTGAGACTCCGCTTGAGAGGCCGATCGTGTGGAAGAATTCTGGATTGTTTTTAAGTGAATCTAGGTAAGGAGTTGTGGGTCTCTCATAACCGAAGAGGCTCATGTGATGAGGAGTTAAGCTCTCTCCTAAAACGATAATGATGTTGTCCCACTTGGAGAGTTCTTTATCGCTAAAATTAAGTTTTAGGGAATCGTTGTTGGCGAGTTGAGATTTTTCAGACTTAAGTTTATGAGGAAGAATTCGCCCCATAAAGTAAGACATACTTAGGTAGACATTCATTCCACCAAGCTCGCGAGTTGATGGCTGGCGTCCCCAGGTGTTTCCCGTCACATAAGTTCTGACCGGGTTATAAATAAAGTAAGCGATAATCAGAAAAGGAATAAACTTAAAGGTGTAGAGGTCCTTAAATCTTTTAATAGCAAAAAATCCAATTAATAGCGAAATGACGGTCAGGAGCGCTGGATAAATTAAATGCTGAAATTCAGCAGACAGGACTCCAGAGACTTCGGAGAAATCCATGATGAATAAGAAAATTTCAGTGGGAAGGATTTGGGTTCCAAAATATGACAGATGGGTCATCTGGAAAAAATTTAAAATCAGGATGAAACTTAAAAATAAGTACCGCAGTTGAATGACGGAACTGAGAGTGAAAGCGACAAAAAAGAACAGGTAAGCAAAATATTTCCCTACGGGCAGCCATACAATAGGGAAGCCCTTAATGGTATAGAATCCGTACTGCTGAAGGAGAGTCAGTATAAGGAAGATCAATGCCAGCAAAAGATGGTTTTGGGCTTTTTGGCGCATGCAAGAACTTACCCGCGCGTTCTAAGTTCTTTCAAAACTCTTTCAAGCAGGGCCTTGCACTGAGCTTCGTCCTGCCCATGAAGCATATGACTTGGAGGAAGAGCTTTTGTTGTCACACTCTTAAATGAAACAAGACGGTTATTGATATTATTTCTAAGAGTTCTTAATTTTTTATCAGTGAATACTTTAAGGTCTGTGTAGTCTTTCATGGTTAGTACCTTTCTTTCTTTTGTCTGAATCGGAAGCCCACTTTGGGTTTATTTTTATCATCAGGTTTGTTTGGTCCCTGATTAGGGTCACGGGGAGCCTTAGGTGCATGCTCATAGCGAGGAGGGTGAATAACTTTTTCACCTGGTTGAGCTTCGCTTCTTGGGGCCGGACGGCCGCCTCGTTGCTGAGCACGTGGATCCCGGTAAGGACGATCCGGTCTTGAAGACTGAACTGAAGCTTCCGGAACGCCAATGAAGTTTTCACGAGGAAGTTTAAGCTTAATAAGTTTTTCAATTCTATGGAGAGCATCGTTTTCAGAATCATCACAGAATGAGATCGCTGATCCGTCTTTGCCGGCACGAGCGGTTCTTCCGATACGGTGAACATAACTTTCGGCTTCCACTGGAAGATCATAGTTCACAACGTGAGACACGCCCTGAACATCAATTCCGCGAGCAGCGATATCGGTAGCAATGAGTACCTTAATCTTTCCAGACTTAAAGTCTTCCAATGCTTTCTCACGAGCTGACTGAGATTTATTTCCATGAATAGCTGCGCAACCAATCTGGTGCATATTGAGGTAGTCGACAATTTTATTCGCACCGTGTTTTGTCCGGGTAAAAACAAGTGTGAGTTCTGTTGATTCTTCTTTGAGGATTTTTCGCAGAAGTTGATACTTGTGCGCCTTACTGACAAAAATCACTCTCTGGTTAATTCGCTCAACTGTTGTTGCCGGTGGAGTGACTTCAACTTTTTTAGGGTTATGAAGAAGTTTAGCCGCAAGGGTCGCAATCTCTGGCGGCATGGTGGCCGAGAAAAGGAGAGTTTGTTTTTTGGCCGGAAGCTTGGGGATAATTTTTCTGATGTCGTTAATGAAACCCATATCAAGCATACGGTCTGCTTCATCGAGAACAAAAATTTCAACACGGTTTAAGCGGCAATGACCCTGGTTCATAAGATCTAAAAGTCGACCAGGAGTAGCAACTACGATATCAAGACCATTTCTTAGGGCCGCAACTTGAGAGGCCTGTCCAACGCCGCCGAAGATCACAGCGTATTTAAGTTTTAGCCCTTGGCCGTATTTATCTAATTGCTCTTTAATCTGAGAAGCGAGTTCCCGGGTTGGAGCAAGAATGAGAGCTCGAGGCTCACAAGACATAAGAGAAAATTGTCTGTCACTTAAATGCTGAAGCATAGGAAGTGTGAAGGCTGCGGTTTTACCGGTTCCGGTCTGAGCAATACCTAGCAGATCGCCACCTTCAAGAAGGATAGGGATGGATTGTGCTTGGATGGGAGTGGGTGTTTCGTAGCCAGCATTGAGGACGTTCTTAAGAATCTGCTCTTTGAGCTGGAGATCACTGAATTTTTGCATAAACGCACAATCGTTCTTTAGATAGGAATCGTCAAATGGGAAGTGCTGGAAATGACGCACAGGTGGGAAGAAATTCCATGATTTAGTGGAATTTAGGTGAGCCTCTCCCAAGGAATGGTAGATTCTGGCCTCCCAAGGAGACTCTTATGAAAATGCTTATGGCCCTAATGGTGATCCTTTCCGCTACTTCAAGTTTCGCCCAGGCAACTCCAAAAATGACCATTAAAGAGATTAAAGCGTATATGGAGACTATCAATCCAGACACCACTTGTATGGATGAATACCTTCAAAGAAGAAAACAGCTTATTGTTAAAATGTCCCTCTCTCCTCTTATTGTCGTTGGTGGAACTGCCGGAAGTGCTTACGTAGGTGGGGCCACTGGTGCTGCCATCGGTTCCTCTTTAGGGGGAGCTTCTAGTTGGTCGGCCCTGGGTTATGCCATTGGGGGCGTTTTTCTGGGTGGAGCAGGTGGGATCGTTACAACTGCGGCCGATACGACCGCCACTGCACTGGTGCTTAAAAATTTGAACAATATTCTTAAAACTCTGGCCGAGCAGCACATGGACCGCGCGGGAGAGAGAACAGAAACGTTATACGCTCAGTACATTAAGAGATCAAAGTCAGAAATTTCTAAAGAAGAATTTCTCGGCCGGTTAATGGCAGCGGACGCAAGCGGAGCTCTTTGTGACGGCTCCATGGTGAAGCAGCCAAAAATCAAGCTTGGTTCGAAGCTTAAGTACAAAGTGGCCAAGTTAAAAGATATTGTTAAAAAGCTCTAGAGGTTTAGCTTTTTGAGAATAAGTTCCAGGAACTTATTCTGATCCAAAGTCAGCATGCACTTCACCCCAATCGGACATTCTATATTTTGATTACAGGGCCTACAGTCCAGGTCCTGTTCAAAAAAACTCACAGCACTGGTTCGGGGCCCTGAGCGCCTCGGAACATTGGGCCCATAAACTCCGATGGAGGTCACACCAAGGGCAGCAGCGATGTGAAGGATTCCACTGTCGGCCCCAATGAAAAGTTTTGAAGAAAGTAGGACTTCTTTAACTTCGGCCAGAGTGAGTTTGTGATAGATCGGAATGTTGTTATTTTTTTGAATGATCTCTTCGGCAATTTCAACTTCGGTTCCGATTAAAACTACCTTATAACCTCTGGCATGCAGGTTTTGTACGGCATAAGTTACCAAAGATTCAGGGATGACCCGCTTCGGGTTGTGGGCCCCAAAATGAATTGAGACCACTTTAGTAGACTCATCAAAACCAAATTTTGCAGGCCACTGTTTGTTGCCTATCAGTTGAGGGATGCGTTTATTTTGATCTTTAAGAGCGTGAAGGATGGGGTAGTAGTCTCCTACAATGTGCCCGTCCATCTTCTTATCCACCATCTTGGTATAGGTCATCCAGTGGCGCATCTTCTGCCAGGTACTTTTGATCCTTCCGATTTTTGTGCGGGCCTTTACACTGCGAACTAATTTGCGGCTGGTCTTATCTGAAGTGAGGTCTACGACTAGATCGTACTGATCATTTTTGGCCTCATCGGGACCAATGAGCTTAACTTCTTTATCCGTGTCCCAAAGGCTGTGGACAAATTTCGGCATGAGAAAGGTTACCGAAAAACCCTGGGCCCTAAGGGCATCCAGGATGACAGAGCTGGAGACGATATCCCCGATGTCGGATATATTTATGAGTAAAGCCTTTTTCATAAAGTAATGTTAGCATTGTCCCTATGTTTATTCTAGGTTTTCTCTTACCCATCCTGCTTCTTGTAATGACAAGAACATCAGTGCGATCATGGCGGCTTTTAAGGCTCTTCTCGAGTTATTTAATTGTCTTTACGACCCTTCATTTGGCCGCCGACTTTTTTGGTTTGGGTGCTGCTTCCCGGTACATCTTTTTAGTTCTTTTAGGGGTTTTAGAAGCAGGAAATCTTGAGCATGTGATTAATAACAACTCAAACCAGAACTTTTTATTTGTGAAGTTTCTTTTTGATCCTGTCTTTTTAAAAGGAAGTGGGATTAGTAAGAGATTTTTTATTCGGATGGCAGTGGTGCAGTTAGTGATTGCCGCTGTGATCTTTATCTCATTTGAAATCCCTCAAGATGTTTTATTGGGATTCCTTGGGGGAGCACTGCTTATGACTCCCTTTATACCTGTGTCATCCATTTTACCGGACTGGATGCAGGAGAACTGGATTCTTTTTAATGTGAAAAATCTTCTTCTGCTTAAAAAGATTAAGAAGAAAATCCATTTAAGAAAAGATGTGGCCTTGTTTCAGGAGAAACTTAAAGTCGCAGATAAGGCCTACGCTCAACTTCGTCCAAAAG
>DLGL01000070.1 GCA_002482685.1 Bacteriovoracaceae bacterium UBA7695
ACGGCATGAAATTGAGTTGCAAGGTCTTCAAAAGAAGCAGCATCCTCTATGGATTCATCGGCGAGAATTTTATAAGGTGTAATTTTTTTTAGTTCTTTATATTCTGCCTGCATGGCAGAAGGAAAAGGTTGTTCAATAAGTTCAATATTCATTCCACTAAGAGTTTCCTGAAAACGGATGAAGGTATCAAGATCAGTCCATCCTTCATTAGCATCCACTCTGAGTTTAACCGAAGTATGCTTTTTAATTTCAGAGATCATCTCTTCGGCTGTTTCGGCATTCACTTTGATTTTAAGTGAAGTGAAACGCTTAATTGGTGCAAGATAATCAGCGATTTCATTTGCAGGAATAATCGGCATGGAAAAAGAGGTTTCAACCGGTACAGGGTCTGGAAGTCCCAGATAGGTACCTAATTTTTTTCCCTGCCCGCTTGCGAGGGAAGATAAATAGACCGACTCAAGTCCGAAACGAAGAGAATGAAACAAAGGGCCCAGATTTAAAAAGGCCGTGAGTTCACTTTCAGATTTTAACTTTCTAAACTCAAGAAGGGAGAACTGCTCTAGGATTTTATCAGGAGTCTCACCATACCGTATATTGGGAGCAATCTCAGATTGAAACTTTCCATTTTCGTCTTCGAGATGAACGATGAAATTTTCTTTAAAGGTCGTTTGATTTCGAGAGAGCTTCCAGTTAACTTTTAAATCCATGTGGATCTTTTCAAGCCAAATTTTCACAACTCTCCAACTTTATAGAACAGATCTGATTTTTCAAAATCGGCAGGAGAATTCCCCCATTGATTAACAGGGATTCGGCCTTGAAAATAGGTGAGCCAGTGTTCTCGGTAGTTCTGATAGAGCATGAGCTTAATAGGCATGTCTATGCCGAGATAGTACTGGAAAAGTTTAGCAACCATCTCTGAGCAGTAAAGTTTCTCTTTGTCATTTTCATCGAAATTGTGCCAAAGAAAATCGTTATCGTATTGAGCACCCTCAAATTCTTTTTCAAAAGTTTCAAGGAATTTTTGAGGAGTTGAGGTTATGGCCTCAGAAATTTTCTCATTTCTGAAGCGTATCAACAGAGACCTTTGTGAAGCCTCTGTCTTTGAGAGAAACTCTGAGAGCTTTATTTTTTTAACCGTACCATTGGCCTCACCAATCATTACCTCAGGGGTCACACTCAGGACCACGCCCATGTGAGAATAAATCGACCCCTCCTCTAGTTCAATTAGGGAGCAAAGCCAACAATTGAGGGGCTGAAGGATAATGTCCCCGGGGCGCATGTCCAGGCGGGCGGAGCCCCATGATTGTGAGCACACGAGGAAAAGGACGAGGAAGAAGAGTTTTTTCATATTTGCCAACTTTATAGGTCAACATTCTAACCCCAGTAAGAGGCTTTCGAAAACCCCAAATAATGGACCTAAGCGCCTGAATTAACATGGTAATTAAGTCCCTTCAAAACCCCGCCCTTTAACCGGCAAAGACTCACCTCTGAGTAAATCCTCTGCTCGCGATTATAATAACTTAATACATGTTTACCTCAGGGGACCTTATGAAGACGCTTACACAATTTCTCTCTTTGCTACTTTGCCTGGAGCTCATCGTTGGGCCAGTCCAAGGATCTCTTTTAATGGCGAGTGCAGAAGCTCAAGAAACCTGTCCTGCCGGACAGGCCTGGGATAATTCTGCAAACCGCTGTCTGACTAAGGCCCAAGTTATTGAGGTGAACAATGCCACCAAAACTTGTGGTGATGATAGAGACTGTTATGAAAGGAATGCAAAAAATGCCTTAAATAAAACTGATGTCGGTGGAGATAACAGCGCTCTCTTTAAAGATGATGGCAGTGGAAAACAAAAAGTCGGGATTGCCATTGGAAGTGGAGTGGCGGTGGGTGTTCCTCTTCTAATCGCTACAAATGTATTGCTTACAAAAGCACAGGCCAGATCCCAGGTAAATGCGGCAAACGCAGGAAAGTCAAAAGACGCTAGATTAAGCCAGTATAGCTGTAACCCTAATTCTCTCTTACTCATGTATTCAGCTGCTGTAGCTTTAGGCGCCGGGGAGATTATCGGCTCTATAAATCATAAGGCCAAACTTAATGCGATTCAAAAAGAGTGGAATAAATCGGTAGTACCTAAATCTGAAGATGGCGAGGATGCAAAACGAGAAGGCGCCACTGAAGCTCAGTCGCAAGCTTTTGAGTACCTCGCCCAAAATGAAGACCAAGTTGCAAAAACGACAAGATTAAAAAAGGGCTTTTATCTTGCGGCAACAGGACTATTCGCTTCCGCGACGGCCGCGGCCATAGTAGAGCAAGTGAGCTTAACGAAAGCGAAAGCCGCAATACTAGCTGCACCGGGGATGATTGCCGCTGCAAAGGCTAAACAAGCCGTCCCCGCAACCGTTTCAATTGGTGTTCAAGAAGAAAAAATGTGGAAAAAGAAGTTATCTGACGGAAGAGAAACAGTGAACAGATTAACATGTTCAACTGATACGACAGCCGAAAAAGAGATTACTTATAAAGATAAAGATGGAAAGGATGCAACAACAACAGGCGATCAAACTTACAACGAAATTAAAAATGAAGAACAAAGAGATTTAGAAGCTAATCAACTTACAGCAGAGCAACTTAAGCGTGAAAACGATGTTCTGACTAACGCTCCAAACTCTCCTGAAGCTAAGGAGATCAACTCAAAAAGAGCAAAACAATCAATCGACAATTACAATAATAATAAGGACCCCAAGCCTAAACCTATCACAATACCTAAAGAAAACTACATCGATTCTCCCGTTAAAAATAAAGGGACCCCACAAAAAGGCCCAATCAATGGCTTCAATTCTTTAAATAAATATCGATCTGTCGCGATACATAATCTAGCGACGGCCACAGATGCTGAACAACTTATGCAATTGAATGAAGAATTTAAAGCAATCGAGTTTGAAAACTATTCCCGAGTTTCTTATCTCTCAGAAAGTGATTCTGCTGCATTGAAAAAAATCACTTTGGCAGAAATAATCTCCAACATGGTCATCTCACCAGCTCAGGCCCAAGCCGGGCTAGCTCAAATGGCCTTAGGATCTGGAGCCGTTTTCAAGATCCTACCAGAAGTGAAAAAAGTTCTTAATGGAATAAGATTTGGTAAAGGTGGAGAGCCTATTTCACATAAGGACCTGGGAGCGCTCAAGGATACAGTAAACAACAAAGTGACGACTTTTATCGCCAAACCGACCAATAGAATCGCTCTAAATGGACTACTCATGGGTTGGGTTGGATTCATGACTCTCCATATGGATAAACAGGCCAAAGCCTCAGCTGCCCGAGCAGACAAACTCCGTTCTATGAAAGAAGATTTTAAAGGTGGAGTGGGCCTTGTGACTTGTACTGCAGAAGACAGGCAGAGCCCTGATAAGCCAAATTGCTTCTGTTACACATCTGACAATAAGATCAATCCTGCCAGATCAAATCAAGAGGTTTGCAAAACGACTATCGTAAAAATGCATTCCACTAAAGAAGACTTAAATAATGAAAACACTAAAACCTGTGTAACTCAGAATATGGAATCAGATCCTTCGTGCTCTTGCAGAAATAACAATAGCTGCCTTAAAGCAACGGCAGGGTTTAATTCAATTGGTTTCTCACCGAACACATTCAAAATGATTAGTGCTGGCTCAGCACCTTCAACAGACTTATTTAACGGAACTGTTTCTGGAGCTGATATTTCAGATTCGGCCGGTATCAATGCCACACGAATCAAGCAAGCTTCAGATGCTATGCTGGCCAAGACCGATCCTAAAACTGCTAAAGAAGTAAAAGAGCAAGAAGCATTAATGGAAAAAGCTCTTCTTCAAACCACTAGTGGAATGAGTTTACCGGGAGCGTTTAGTGGCATTTCGGCCCTTCCGAATAGCCCTGCTGCTGCTGCTGCTGCTGCAGCAGCAGCAGCGGCCGGGCCTGTAGCAATGGACGTTGACGTGCCTGCTGCTGCCACTGCTGCACCACCACCGCCAGCAGCAGCAGCAGCAGCCACCCCTGCNNCTGCTGCTGCTGCTGCTGCCTTAGATAAAGAGCTCAAAGAAAACACAGAGGAAATCGAGGTCACTGAGTCTGCTACCACAGATGCTTCTCCGGGCGGATTCTCTGACGAACCCGCGCCTGAATTTGGAATGACTGAAGCCGATGCTGCCAGTCAGGCAGTAGAAATCTCAGAAGTCATGGGTAAAGAAATTGATTTCAAAGAGCACGACGTGAGAAAGGATCCGGAAGTTAATATCTTCGATACACTTCATGGACTCTACCAAACGAAAGGTCGCCAGAAACTCCAGGTTAAACCGGAGCCGGCCCCTTAAATGAATATCGATATCTTATTAGGAAAAACACAGGAACACTTGGTGCCCTTGGAGGGCACCAAGTTTTTTATTCACCGGCAGATGCTTCATGATTTTCTCAAGCTTCAACAGAGTGCTAAAAATGAGGGCTTCGATCTTCAGATCATAAGTGCATTTAGAGACTACGATAGGCAACTTAAAATCTGGAACGCTAAGGCACGTGGAGAAAGACCGCTCATGGATGATCAGGAGAGGGTCTTAAATTTCTCCACTCTCTCCCCGACTGAGATAGTGTTTGCAATCCTCAGGTGGTCTGCTATCCCCGGATGCTCCCGTCACCATTGGGGGAGCGATATTGATGTCTATGACAGAAAAATGCAGGCTCCCGAAGAAGTAAAACTTGTCCCTTCAGAATGCATAGAGAACGGACCCGCGGCACTGCTACACAACTGGCTTGATGATCAAATTTCTCAAAACAAAGCTTTCGGTTTTTTCAGGCCCTACTCTACTGATCGTGGTGGGATCTCTCCTGAGAGGTGGCATCTCAGTTACTATCCCATTTCAAGAAGGATCATAGACAGCTACACTTTTTCGATCTTCAAAAAAAATATTTTAGAGAGTGAAGTTCTCCTCAAAGAAATCATTTTAGAAAATGCAGAAGAAATTTTTGAGCGTTATATAATGAACTTTGACCTCCCTTAGGCCCTAATTCAGTGTCATAGTGACTCCGAACGCCCGGTGCGTTCTGATACTTCTTACATTACAAGAAGTTAGGTGTCGTTTTCGTGAAAATTTTACAATCAAAAATACCATGTCATTTCATACGCTTAACTTCCACTTCCTTATGGGCAGTGACACTGTAAGTAAAAACCCATTTCAGAAGCGATTTTAAATAGGTAATCATTAAGGATTGAAACTACTCATCAACTCTTGGAGTCGTTATGAAATTCTCAACCGCATTCGTTTTCCTATTGTCTACGATTATCGTAGCTCAGGAAGCAGCTGCTCAGACTCGCGGCCCTCGTTACAATCCACCATCGGGTGGATCTAGTTCTGGCGGATCGGTCAGCAGACCCTCTCCTTCTCCCTCACAAAGTAGACCGTCTCCTTCATCTTCACCAAGTAGATCTACTCCTTCTCCATCATCTGGCTCTTCGATCGGTGGCGCTGGCGGCGGATCTCGTGGCCCTCGTTACAACCCACCATCTGGCGGTTCAACGACTTCACCTTCAAGACCAACTCCGGCACCGACACCTTCGCGTCCAACAAC
>DLGL01000117.1 GCA_002482685.1 Bacteriovoracaceae bacterium UBA7695
TTATTTGCCAGAAGTGCCTTCTCATCAAATTCAAAGTTCTTCCCATCAAAATGCCGTGAAAGCCACTGATAGAGCTCAACACACTTAATGGAAGTTTCAAGATAATCAATATTGTCCGATGTTTCATCAATCTCTTCGTTAACGATACTCTGATTAGTCACATAGTGATTTAACATCCAGATATAGTACTGAACATGCTCCATGAGACCTAAGTTAACAGGTGCGCATGAGAATCCAAAAATTTCTGCATAGGTCAGAGTTCTATCTTCATCGGCTTCTTCAACCATCTCGGCCAGTTCAATCATCTCTTTCATGTCCACGCAGTAGAAAGGTTTTCTGAAAGTCATGGTGTTAAAAAGACGAAGGAATTCAGAAAGCGAAAGACTAGGAAGTGAGTTTTGCTCCAGAGCGTGATTCACGCGGGAGAAAATATCAAGATCTGGTCCAACCATCGCTTTATCAGACTGATTGAGCGTATGGGAAAGTGCATTTTTAAGAATACGAAGACCATCATCCACTTTTGTAAGAGTGGTGACCATTCCAACCGGAAAACGCTTAAAGCGTCCCGCTCGCCCTGAGATTTGTTTTATCTCACTAAAAGTCAGAGGATTTTCTTTATCATCAATAAATTTCGACAAGGCAGAGAACACAATCCGTTTAACCGGTAAGTTCATCCCCATAGCAATAGCATCAGTTGAAACCATGATATCGGTTTCACCCTCATCAAATTTACGTGCTTGCTCGCGGCGAACTTCCGGAGAAAGACGACCGTAAACAATAGAAACCTTAAAATCGAGTTCTTCTAAATCTGATTTGTATTTAAGAGCATTTCTTCGTGAGAAAACAATGAGGGCATCATTTTTTTCCATCTGCGCCAGAGTGATCTGGTTAGGCATCACGTTGAGTTCGGTCATACGGGTGTATTCACGAATTTCAAGAGTGTCTCCACAAAGCTCAAGCACCTGTTTAACAAGTTCCAGAACCGAATGATCTCCACAGATATGAATCTCATCCGCCTGAATATTTACTAGTGCACGAGTCCACGCCCATCCACGTTGAGAATCTGTGAGCATTTGAATTTCATCAATTACACAACACTCAAAGCGCTCAGTAAGCCGGGCCATCTCAATGGTTGAAGAAAAGTGAGTGGCATCAGGAATTTCTAAAACTTCTTCTCCTGTGAGAAGTGTAGTCTTAACACCTTTGCCGTTCATGGTATCAAAAAGCTCAGAAGCCAGGAGTCTCAGTGGGGCAAGGTAGCAGCCGTTTTTGGCCTTACAGAGAGCTTCGATAGCGTGATAAGTTTTACCTGAGTTGGTTGGACCCATGTGATAAATGACTTTACGGTTAATTCTTCGAGCATCAGTGTGCACCCAGAATTGACCTAAATAATCTCTCAAAATTGTCGAAGAAACATCCTTACGTTTAAGCGCCATGATCGCCTGGATAAAGCGTTCAAACTCTTTTCGCAGGAAGGGGTCACCTTTCCAGATGTTTGTTTCTAATTGAATATAAAAACGATCGTACTCTTCCTGGCTTACCAGATCCGGTTTAAGACCTTGCTCTACCAGGAGGGTGTTGAAGAAAACTTTTACTTTTTCTTTATAAACTTTTCCGAGTTCAGAGCTTGGACCGAATTTAGTACGAAAGTGTGTCTTAACTTCATTTTCTAATTTATTTACGGATGAGCGTTTAAGCTTGTTGCGCATTTGGTGGAAGTTTTTTTCCAAATCACGCTTCAGATTAAAAACGGCCAGAGAGATATCAGAGATTCTTTTCTCTAAAACCCAATCATGGAGTTTTTCTTCTGTTTTATCAATCAGCTCAGTTTGAATGGCATAAACCGCTTCACGAACCTGAGTTCTATAATCACCAAGACACTGAACGCACTGGCAAGTGAGGTCACGGTCACTGACTTTAATATCAAAATTTAATTTCAGAAGATCCTGAGTGGCCACATGTCTGGCCGCCCGGTCATCTGACCAGGCCTTATAAATTTCTTTATAAGATTCTGTGACTTCCTGACTGAATTTCCCATCGACCATCATGGAGTACTGGCCAGTGGTTGGGAATATAAAATCCTCAACCAGTGCAGTTTCCACAATCGGGCTTCGGTCCACTAACTCGCGGACTTTGCCAAAATTTTTCTCATAGATTGTTTCAAGAGAGGGATATTGATCCAGAAGACTGCGAGTTTCAATCGCAATGGATTCAAGGGTATCTAAAACCAGATTAGCATCACTCAGAGACCGTAGCTCGGGAGATTCTTCATCTCCCGAGATACTGGTTGTAATTAAAGCTTTTCTAGAATTTTCAAGATTAGAACGAATGTCCTGGTAAAGGGACGAAATTTCACTACTCAACTTTTACCAACTTCCTTATTTAGCCAGCTCCACCACGAAAGCTGTTGCTAGTTTTGCAAACTTAGCAGCATGTTTAGCATCTCCACCTGAAGATTGCAAAGTGTCATTTGCTGTGTGGATCTTCTTGTTGATGTCACCCATTGTTGACTCAAATGGCATAGAGGCCGGGAATCCATTTGCAGTCCATGACGCGTGATCTGAACAACCGTAACCGCACTTAGAGTAACCCCAGTTTACTTTCACGTATTCATCAATCAAACGACCAAGAAATTCGTTTTGTGCAGCGTTTGTAAAATCTGACATCATCACGATATCTTTATCAGCGGTACCTTTGTTCAAAGTCATATCAAGCTGCATAACTCCAACCACTTTTTTGGCCTGTGATTTGTAGTTCGCGGCAATTTCTTTAGACCCTAAAAGTCCAACTTCTTCAGCAGCGTAACCCATGAACTGAACAGTGCGCTCTGGCTTATAACCATTTTTCATGAGGATTCTGATAACTTCAGTAATAGTAGCAATTCCTGAAGCATTATCGTCTGCACCTGGAGCACGACCTGATCCACCGAACATTCCCGCAATAGAATCAGCATGACCACCAACGATAACAATTTCATCGGCCTTAGTTGAACCTTCAACTGTCATAACAATTGAAGCCTGGGGCCAGCTTGGGTGTTTTACTAGTTCAACTTTAACATCTGATCTGTGCGCCGAAAGAGCGGCCCAAGTGTCACGGATAAATTCAGAAGATTCAACTCCTGTAGTCGACTTATAATAACGAGTTTTGTAAGTCGTAAGTTTTTCAATCATTGAACGAATTGAAGGCTCTTCAACCTGGGCCACCAAAGGAGCAACTTTTGAAGATTGGTCAATTGTGTAGTCGTTGAAGATAGCAGATTTAGCAAAGTACATGTCGCCCTGGAAAGATAAAGCGTCTTTAGCTTCCTGGTAAGATTCGTGAGCAATAAAGCCACCACAACGGTGAAGCTCATGGTGAATTGTAGCAGATAACATCTCTACTTCTTCCTGAGTTAACTTCACAACTGACGCACCCTGAGCCGAAAATAGAGTCTGAACAGATTTGTTAAGTTTTGGGCGAATTTGGGCCAGAACATCATTGTCGACTGTAAGCCACTGCGTTTTTGGTGCAGCGAGTACGGCACTTGATAGAGAAAGGACTAGAAGTCCTATAATTTTTTTCATCTTTTTCCATCCTTGATAATAAAAATGACTGTTACAATTAACCCATAGTTTTAAAGCCTTTGTGAAGGGAAAGTTCTATGACTTTGCCTTACAATGACGCTTGAGCCAAATAAGGATTTTTCCCATGAAAACCGCACTTACAGAGCTACTTGGAATCGAACTGCCAGTGATTATGGCCCCCATGTTCCTTGTGACAAACGTAGATATGATTGTCGCCGCCGGAGAATCAGGCATCGCCGGGTGCATCCCTGCCCTGAATTTCAGAACCATAGAAGACCTGGATAAAGGGCTTAAAGATATCAAGGCCAGAACTAATAAACCGTTTGGAGTGAATCTCATAGTTAACAAATCCAACGTTATCGCAAAAAAACAGCTCTACAAATGCCTGGACCTTGGAGTGAGTTTTTTCATCACCTCACTGGGTTCGCCGGAAGAGGTTATACGCGAATCTAAAAAACAAGGAATAAAAGTTTTCTGTGATGTGATTGAAGAAAATTACGCAAAAAAAGTTGAAGATCTTGGTGCCGATGGAATTATTGGGGTAAATAATGGGGCGGGTGGACATCTGGGAAATATTCCGGCCACAGTTTTAATTCCTAAATTAAAAGCTGCCTGTAAAATTCCTGTCATTTCTGCTGGTGGTGTGGGAAGTGGTGCCGGAATACTTTCTGCTCTCGTCCTTGGGGCTGATGGACTCTCAATCGGAACCCCATTTATCGCTTCAAAAGAGTCCGGTGTGAATGAAGAGTATAAACAGGCCTGTATTGATTACGGCGCTTCAGACATAGTGGTTACAACAAAACTCTCCGGCTCCCGGTGCACAGTCATCAATACTCCTTATATGAAAAAACTGGGCACCGATCAGAATATAGTTGAGAGTTTTTTGAATAAAAATAAACAATTTAAGAAATATGCCAAGATGCTCACCTACTACAAAGGCATGGGAGCTCTTGAAAAAGCTGCCTTCGGCGCAACCTACAAATCAGTCTGGTGTGCCGGTACCTCACTTGATTTCACTCATGAGATAGCCTCAGTAAAACAAATCGTAGAAAAGTTTAAGGACGAAATGAAAGTCGCAGAAAAAGATCTCATGAAAGTTCTGGGGAAAGTATGAAGTTTGCATATTCTCTAATTGATAAGATGATCAATAATCCTTCCGTGACAAACCTGATGGCGCTCAATAAAGTGCTTACACTGGCCATTCCCTTTAATGCTCCTCACGGATTTAAGATTAAAGAATTAACTGATGATGCTGTTCTCATTTCGCTACCGAACCGCAAACTCAACCACAATCACCTCAGTGGCGTGCACGCATGTGCTATGGCCACCGTCGGAGAATACTGTGCGGGGATGGCGATTCTAAAAAGTTTTGGCATCAGTAAGTACCGTTTAATTCTTTCTGATCTTCACGTGAAATATACCTACCAGGGACGAAGTGATCTTGAGGGAGTGTGCTCCCCCCGCCAGATTGATAAAGAATCCGTAAAAAAATCACTGGATTCTGAGGGGAAATACCTTCAGACTTTGGTTACAAATATCCGCGATAAAAACGGCAAAGAAGTGGCAACAGTCACAACCATCTGGCAGATCAAAGACTGGGAGCAAGTTAAAACTAAGTAGTTTTTTTCTTCCCAGCGTTTTTCCAGATCAGAATAGAGGCTACCAGAATAATTACTTGCGCAGCCATTGTTTCCCATGACGGAAAAAGTCCTAAAAGTTCAATTCTCGCTTTAACCGGAAAAATTGTCATACCGACAATTCCGGCCTCCTGTAGAGCGTGAACACCCTTACCAATGAGAATGGTAGAGAGGGCCATCATCAGGATAGATGAAACCATAAAGAATTTTTGAAGTGAAATTTTATTGCGGTATTTAGTAATCAAGACAGAAACAATCAACACAATCGCAAAGGCCACCACCACTCCAGCAAAGATGTAGCCCTTAGACTCATCCGGAGTATCAATATAAACAGTTCTTAAGAACAAGACGGTTTCAATCACTTCACGAAAAGTTACAATGAAAGACAAAAGAAAAAGACCAATAAGATTTTTAGTTTGAGTCAGATTCTTAACTTTTACGCTTATAAATTCTTTCCAGCGGCTGATCTCTGTTTGCCGGTGCATCCAAAATCCTACGTAAATTAAAACAAATACTGCAAAAAAAGCCGCAAGAGCTTCCATAATTTCACGGCTGATTCCGCTTATTGAAATCAACCATCCTGAGACAAACCATCCGATAACACCAAGGATGAGAGAAATGATCCACCCTGAGTGAATAGCAACCATGACAGTAGAACTAGCGGCTGCCTTACCAACTCCCAGGATTGCCAGGATAACTAAAACTGCTTCAAAACCTTCTCTTAAAATAATGGAGAACCCTGAAAGAAAAGAAAGACCAGGAGTCATAGTTTGACCGCTTAGCAAAACTTCTATCTCTTTGATCTCTGACTGAAGACTTTCAAGATGAATTTCGACACCTGCTGCATCTTTATTTTTTATGGCCTTTCTAAATGCTGCCATTTTTTCTTCAATCCTTGTCACCGCCGCAGGATCGTTAGCAGAAATCTTGACTTCAATGGGTTCAATTCCTGCAAAATAAGCTTCTAAGGAAATCTTCTGAGCGTCGGCCTGTTCACCTTGAGCAAACTTCTGAGCGGAAAGATTGAGCATACTTGAAGCTTTAGAGAGATAGTCCGTAGATTCGGATTCAAAAAAGTAGAGCCTGATTTTTTTCACAAGAATTGTGTCTTCACCTAAAGATCTTAAGTATTCACCCAACTCCGTATCTGTTTTGAGAGCGGCCGCCTTGAGGAGCTCATCACTCGAAATTTTAGAACTTAAGGTGTCGCGACTTTTTTCGACCGGGCCAAATCGAAATGTGTTCACATAAAAGGCCAGAGACCATACCTCTTCGTCGGATAATGTTTCGTGGGCCGGCATTCCTGTTCCAGGAACACCTAAGCGGATGGTATTGAAGGCCGCAAAAGGGCTCACAAGAGAAGTTCTTTCTTTATCGTGAAAGTTAGCAGGCATAGGATCGAGATCTTTGCCGTCAGGACCGTCACCACGACCGTCAGCTCCGTGGCAGCGTAAACAAGTGGCCTCGTAGATTTTCTGGGCCTTGGTGTAATCCGGCCATGAAGCAGGTGAGAGAGCGATATCAGAAACCTTAATCACTTCTTTTTGAATGGCCCGGGCCAGAGGGACAACTTTTGAAGGGGGTGCTTTATTAAAAATCGCAAGATTGAGATCGTTTAAACTTTTGATGAGCTCCGGGTTTTGACTAATTTTTGGATTAACTTCGCCCTCTTTTAAAGCAGTGAGACTGAATTCTTTTTGCTCGGCGTATTCCAGATCACTTAAAACCTTCCCCTCTTCAGAAACGGCACCAGCATAATCGTTGGCCAAGTAATCTGTGAGATGGATAATGAGCCTCGCCTCAGCATATAAAGACGAGGTTTGAAGAAGGAGCATGAGAGAGAAAAGACGAAAAATCATAGAGTTCCTGCATCTAAAAAAATCATCGAATTGAGCTATCTGTTTGATATACCAAACTCCCTGCCTATCGTCTAGGATCTAAAGCCGGAAATCCTTACATATTCAGCTTGATTGGGATCAAACTGGCACCTGTAAGTGGTAAAGTTCTCACACTTAATAACTTGTATAGGCAAAGACATCTGTTATTGGATATCAGTGTTCTATACCGGAGGATTTTATGAAAAAGCTTATCGCACCTTTATTACTTATGGGACTTACACAAAACTTGTGGGCCTATACAAAAGGCAAAGTTTATAAGTTCACTATCCTCCATACCAATGATCATCATGGCAGATTCTGGCCGAATAAAGATGGTGAACTGGGACTAGCAGCTCGTGCAACACTGATTCAAAGCTTGCGTGATCAGATTCAAAAAGAAGGCGGACAGAGCATTCTTATTGATGCTGGTGATGTAAACACCGGTATCCCGCAATCGGATATGCAGGATGCTGAGCCAGATTTTAAAGGAATGGCCCTCCTGGGTTATGATGTAATGGCCCTAGGGAATCATGAATTTGATAAACCTTTTGCAACACTCATGAAACAACGTGAATGGGCCGGCTTTCCGTTCATCTCAGCAAACATTTACAGTAAAGAAACTTGTAAGAGAGTTTTCCCATCTCATATCACTAAAGAGATGGATGATTTAAAAGTAACAGTGTTTGGCTTAACGACCGAAGATACACCGGTTAAATCATCACCTATTAATACTGCTGCCTTTCGATTTGTGCCAGCCGTTGAAGAGGCAAAAAAACTGGTTCCTGTGTTAAGACCAAAATCAGATATCTTAATCGCTCTGACTCATATGGGTCACTATGCTGATGAGACCCATGGTGCAGATTCGCCCGGAGATGTAACTCTGGCACGTCAGGTAAATGGTATCGATGTGATCGTTGGCGGTCACACCCAGAAGCCATTATTCCAACCAGATATTCAGAATGGAACAGTTATTGTTCAGGCACATGAATGGGGTAAATATGTTGGTAAAGTTGATCTCGAATTTCTTGATGGAAAGGTCACTTTAGTTGGATCTAATCTTATTCCGGTGAACCTTAAAGACTCTGTCGTAAAAATTGAAGCTGATCCTTATATTGAAGCCATTCTTCGCCCCTTCAAAGAGAAGGGAGATTTGTCCCTTGGAGTTCTTTTGGGTTCTGCTGAAGCGGAATTTATGGGGACTTCAACCGTCATCCGTAGTTCAGAAACAAACTTAGGAAATATGATCAGCAAGGCCTATAAAGAAAAAATGAATGCTGATATTGGTCTGTCAAATTCTGGTGGCATCAGAGCTTCGATTCCGGCCGGTAATGTGACCTATGAAACAGTCCTTACTGTGCTTCCCTTTGGCAATCAACTGGCCTTAGCAGAACTCACGGGTGCTGAACTTAAGGCCTTTCTATCCCCTGCCCTACTGACGATGAAAGGTACTGGAGGGTTTCCTCAAATGAGTGGAGTTGAGGCAACGGTTAATCTTGAGCTCAAAGAAATTACATCTCTTAAAATTAATGGCGAGCCATTAGATCTGGCAAAAAAATATAAAGTGGCGCTGCCAGAATTCACGGCTTCAGGTGGCGACAAGTATCCAAAAATTGAATTCAGAAAGACTGGATTTGTTGATGCTGATATTTTAAAGGATTTCATCCTGAAGAAAAAAGTTCTTTCGGCCGATGAGTTCGCAGCTACTAATTATCTGAAGTACGAGTAAGTTTAGGCAATTCAATCATGAACATAGTGTTCTGGGCGTCATCGACATAGTTCATGCGCCCATGATGCTCCTCAATTATCCCTCGTGAAATACTTAGACCCAGACCTGTTCCAATTCCAATATCTTTGGTCGTAAAGAAGGGCTGAAATAATTTTTGGCGAATATAACCCGGAATGCCTGGACCACAATCTGAAATCATAATCTGATAAAATGTATTGGTTTCCACACACTGGATTTTAATCCACGGATGCGGATAGGCCGAAATTGCCTGAAACGAATTATTAATGAGGTTAAGTAAAACTTGTGAGATTTCAACAGGACGACAAGCGATCAGTGGTTCTGAGTTAAAATAGTCCACCGTCAGAGCCGTTCCGTTATTATTGATCCTCTCCAGGCAAATATCCAATGTCTCATCAATAATTTTATTGAGTGAATAATCCACTTTTTCATCCATCGATGATTCACGAGAAAAACGTCTCATACCGCTAACAATTTTGGATATTCTTCCTACGGTGCCATCCATTTTATCGATATATTGGAGCATCTGTTCTTCATTTAAAGAGTTTCGGGAAGAGTGACGTTTAAGCAGATCGATATAACCTTTAATAATACTAAGTGGATTATTAATTTCATGAGCAATCCCCCCGGCCATTTCACCTAAAGCAGAAAGTTTGGATGATTGCGTGATCCTCATCTCAGCTTCTTTTCTGTGTGTGATATTCTCGGCCATAATGATGATTCCACCAATCTCGCCGCTTGATAATTTCCAGGGCTGAATGATCCATCTGAGCCACAATGAAACGTCCGGACTCACTTCAACAAAATCCTCATCCTTGCTCAAAGTCTGGCCATCTAAAGCGAGCTTTAAATTATCCAGCCAAATATCCCCCTGGGTTTGTCTCGTGAGAACATCACCAATACTAATTTCTGCAAACTTACTCCACTCCTGCTCCCAGCGAGTGCTGTAAGCGACGTAACGAAAATCTCTGTCAAACATCGCCACAGGTGTAGGCAGGGAGCGAATCATCGCCTTAAGTTGTTGCTCCGATGCAATAAGGGACTGCTCAAGCTTGATGACGGGAGTGATATTGAAATTAACTCCTGTTACAAAGAGTGCCTCCCCTTTTGGAGATCGTTTAGTGACACAACCTCTATCAATAACCCATTGAAGCTCTCCAGATTTCGTAATCATCCGGTAGCGGCATTCATAAAAGGGAGTGTGTCCCATCAAGTGCTCGTTCAGAGTTTTAAAGGTGAGCTCTACATCATCGGGGTGGAGAACTTTTTTAAAGGAATCCAGTTCTTGGGGAATTTCGTCATATTCATAACCCAAGCGTTTAAACCACGTTCTATTGAGATTTAGTTTTCCGGTTTGAATATCCCAATCCCATTTTCCTGCCTGGGCACCCTCTAAGGCGAGATCCAAATTAAATTTGGCTTCTTTTAAATCATCTAGTTTTTTTCTGAGATCTGTTTCAAGATAATCAATCCGGTGTTTGAGCTCTCTTTCGTAAGCATGGCGTTTTTCAGATTCAATCATCCTTCCAATAAAATCAGCACATGAAGCGGCAAAGTTTTTGTCATGGATGTCCCATTCGCGGGAGCCTTTAGTTGTTTCACAACAGGACACACCAATTCTCTCCCCATCGGAAAAGATGGGAGCGTCTAATAAATTTTGGATGTGAAGGGGCTTTAAATAACTCTCCGAAAATTTCTCCATTCCATTGGCCGAGTCAGGCCGAATGTGGATTATTCTCTCTTCATCAACTTTTTCAAAATATTCGGGATAATCTTTGCGGGATATGACTTTACCGTGGGTCATAAGTCCATCACTAGAATAGGTCATCTCTTCATAGAGAGCATCTCTATTAACAGTGAACATCCAAACGCTAAAGCGTTGGATGTTCATGACTTCACAAATTTTCTTACTAATGAGCTCCAATGCACTTTGACGTGAACTAGTATAGATCTCAGCATTTTTGGCGAACCAACTCTGGGCCGAGTAGTAGCGCTCAAATTTATCAGGCATATGTAAAACTCCAGATCATATTGTACATGTTTCCATGGACAGCTAGAACCAAAGAGAGTCTTAATTTTTTAAGATTAATGCAACCCGGCCCTTCTTAAAAGAGCTCCAACGTCAGGCTCCTGCCCTCTGAACCGTTTATAGAGCTCCATTGGGTGCTCAGTACCACCTTTCTCAAGAATAAATTCACGGAATTTATTCGAAACCTCCCGGTTGAAAATACCAGAGGTCTGAAAGAACTCGAAGGCATCCGCATCAAGAACTTCTGCCCATTTATATGAATAATAACCAGCTGAGTAGCCACCGGCAAAGATATGGGAAAAAGATGTAGATGAGCTGGTTCCTTCAATCTTTGGAAAGAGGTTCGTGCGGTCAGCTGACTTAGATTCAAATGCGGGGATGTCAGTAATTGTTTTCGGATCAGTTGAATGATAGGCCATATCCAACAACGCAAACTGAAGTTGTCTCATAGTCCCAAGACCCTCAAGGAATTTCCCGGAAGCCTTAATTTTTTGAACTAAATCAGCGGGTATTTTCTCTCCTGTCTCGTAATGATAAGCAAACAGGTCCAGGCATTCTTTTTCCAGAACCCAGTTCTCCATTATCTGCGATGGAAGTTCTACGAAATCCCAGAAGACGTTGGTCCCTGATAAATCACGGTATTTAACTTTTGAAAGTAGTCCATGAAGAGCATGCCCAAATTCATGATAAAGAGTCAGCACCTCATCCAGGGTAAGAAGCGATGGTTTTGTTTTAGTGGGTTTAGTGAAGTTGCACACAATCATGATATGTGGTCTCTCAACAGTTCCGTTATACATTCCCTGCTCTTTAATCCCGGACATCCAGGCGCCACCTCGTTTAGTGGTTCGTGGAAAAAAGTCAGTATAAAAGAGACCTACAAAGTTTTTCGCTTCATCAAAGACTTCAAAAGTTCTGACATCTTCGTGGTATTTAGGAATATTTGAGACTTCCTGAAAGTTAAGCCCGTAGAGGCGACTGGCCACCTCAAAAACCCCATCCACAACCTTTTCAAGTTTAAAATAAGGACGAAGCATTTCATCATCAAAACTCAATTCGCGTTTTTTTAGAATTTCAGAATAGTAAGCCGAATCATATCGTTGAAGATCATTGATTCCATCTTCTTTTGCCAGGGCCTGAAGTTTTTTAACTTCTTTTTCGGCATGTGGCTTAGCTTTTACATAAAGCTCTTCCAAAAAATCCATTACTTTTTTTGGAGACATGGCCATTCGTTCTTCAAGAACAAAGTCCGCATGGGTGTTAAATCCAAGGAGCTTGGCACGCTCAGTTCTCAAAACCAGAATTTCTTTCAGGATTTCCTGATTATCAAACTTATCGTTGAAAGCTTTTGAAGCATTCGCGACAAATATTTTTTTTCGAAGTTCACGGTTTTTCGAATAGGTCAAGAAAGGCACAATCATAGGAGCATCAAGGCTGATGCACCAGCTACCTGCTTTGCCTTTTTTTTCTGCTAATTCAGCAGCGGCTTCGATGAAAGAATCCGGAAGCCCGGAAAGATCTTCTTTGTTGGTGATTTCTAATAAATAGTCATTTGTCGCCTTGAGAACATTCTGAGAAAAATCAAGAGTCAACTTGGCCAGTTTCTCATCCAACTCCCGCATGCGTCCTTTTTCACTATCGGCCAGAAGGGCTCCACTACGCACAAACCCTTTGTAAGTTTTTTCTATGATCATCATCTCTTCAGGATTTAAACTCTGAGACAGCCGGGATTCATAACAGGCCTTAACCTTGGCAAATATTTGAGGGTCTAAAGAGATATCATTTCCAAAACGTGTGAGTGTTTCAGTCATCAGTGGAGAAATTTTCTCTAATTCTTCAGAGCACTCGGCAGAGTGAAGGTTAAAAAAGATTCCTGCGATGTAATCGACTTGTTCGGTGATATCTGCCTTTTCAACAACCACATGATGGAAATCGGAGCCTTTTTTATTTTTAAATTCCTCCAAACCTTTCCGGGCCGATTCAATGGAAGCTTCAAGTGCTGGAAGAAAGTGTTCCGGTTTTATTTGGTCAAAGGGATAAGCTCCGTGAGGGCCACGGGGTTTTTCCAGTAGTGGATTTTGCATAAGAGATCCTTAAAGAAAGAGTTTTCGGTGAAGGCCGAACAGTTTCACCACGACAAATAGCCAGATGAAAAGAAGGCCCACCATCATCATATCAAGGATCGAGGGTGTTTGAAGATAAATCAAAACCACAGCGATGAAAGCTTTTGAGCTTCTATACACGAGCATATCAGTGAGATATTTCGCTCCGTATTTTTGCGATCCTGTAAGTGGTTGATACAAAATCTCCTTTCCTGCACTGAAAAATGAATAATCCGCTGCTTTGAAATAAATGTACAAGAGTGCAATTGGAAGTAGTCCTATTTGAGAACCAAGTATTAGCGCAACGAGGCATACTAAATAGGAAAGCGGGATGAAAAGATGAAGGTTTTTCTCGCTGACCCTAAGCAAAATAAAGGGAAGAAAGAGGAACTGAAAAATAAACGTCAGGGCGTTGGTCCAGGTATAGATATTACCCAAATAGGCCGTTCTTAAATCCGCAGTCGGTACGGCCAGCTCAAAAGCTAGGTTAAATTTAAAATCAGCGATATTGATAATGAATTGGGCCAGGGCCACCATTGAACAAATATAGAGGACATATTTTTTTAAATCGGGAGTATCAAGACTGGCCACTGGTGACTTTTGAACCTCAGTTTTTGCCGTGACATTTTTGGTCGCTATAAAAAAGACCACTGGCAGAATCACAAATGCAATCCCCGTCTGGAGGACTAAGAGTGTCCCTCCACTCTGACTCAAACCCGTTGTGAGAAGTCCTCCTAAAATTCCCCCTAAACTTCCCATCGCTCCGACTGGACCTACTAATATTCTAAAGTCTGTTTTATTAAAGAAGTTGTTTGAATAACCCAAGAGGAGATGAACCTGAATCACCACGCAGATTTCTTTCCAGATAAAGGAGAGGTACGCAAAGAGTTTATGGCCTTGGAAATAACTTAAACTTCCGGCAAGAAAGATAACGGCCGAGATTAAAGATGCGGCCGTAAAAACAAATTGAACAGATCGCTTTTTCTGAACCTTATTACAGAGATAAATAGAAACTGATAAAAAAACAATCGCCCATGCCCAGGCAGCAGGGGTTGATTTGGCCCCATACGCTTCAAAAAACAGAGAAGTCGTGGAAGCTCTTATAAGTGGATAATTAAATAAAACGAAAAAATAAGCGAGAAAAAAGAAAATGAGATTTTTTTTGAAATCCCGATCACTATTTTTGAGAAGATCGAGAAATTTCATTCAGTTTTTAAGTAAGTGTCACCTTTCTGAATTTCTTCGAAGTCATGCTGATGCTCAAACTGAGTAAAATCATATGAGGTCGTAAAATTAGAATTTTTCATTTCTTCGGAACAGATGACTTTCATGAAATTAAAAAATTTCTCGCGTGTCTCTGAGCTCATCAAATGCTCCATCAAGCACGAGTCTTTATT
>DLGL01000083.1:0-46551 GCA_002482685.1 Bacteriovoracaceae bacterium UBA7695
GAACTAGAGGCGATGATCTCAGGACTTAACTCTGATAAGGCCCAGGCCTTAGTTTGTAAGTTTCCTCTACGGTATAAATGGTTAAAAAAAAATGTGCAAAATTCATGGACTCTCACCACAGAGAGCTGTGATATTTATAATTCCTTTGTGAATAAACTAGATGCAAAAAACATGAGTCTCGTGTTTTCTTCTTTCTATATTAATAATCCCGGCTCAACTTTTGGTCACACCTTCATACGTGTGAGCCGCTATGAAAATTTTCACAATAACGAATTACTTGATTACGCTATTAATTTTGCTGCTGAAGACGCTAAAGATAGTGTTGTTCTCTATATGCTGAAAGGACTGGCGGGATACTACCCCGGAAGATTTTCAGTGGTGCCTTATTATTATAAAATTCGCGAATACAATGATCACGAGTTCCGGGATATCTGGGACTATGATTTAGGATTGAATAAGGATCAGATCTCCCGTGTCGTAGATCACATCTGGGAGTTGGGATCGGTACATTTTGATTACTTCTATTTTACTGAAAACTGCTCTTATCACATTCTAGGTTTACTCAATGTGGCCTACGATGATGTGGATGTCTTAAGTGTGTTAAGTCCCATATATGTGCTCCCAATTGATACGGTTAAAGAAATGAAAAATCTGGGTCTGATTAAAGACAGAAAGGTACGAGTTTCGGCTTATGGGCGACTCTTAAAAGAGACCGAAGATTTTTCCAGCAAAAAACTAGAGCTTGTTAAGGATGTGGCAACCCATCCGGATCAGGTTGAAAAAATCACAAAAAATTACAGTGATAAAGAAGCAGCTGATTTATTAGATGCATCCATTAGTGCTCTGGATTACCTTAAGGCCGAAAAAATTCTTTTGAACGAAAAGAAAGCGACCGAACAAAGACAATCTTTACTTGAAGAGCGGGCGGTGAATCCTCATATAAGTGAAGATCTAAAATATGATCCCAAAAAAATGTTTCCTCCTGATGAATCCCATGATTCTTCAAGATTAGGCATTTTTGCAGGAGACCGCTATGAAGAGGGCACTTTTACGGGACTCGAATGGCGGGCCGCTCAGCATGAGCTTTTGGATCCGAGTCAAGGCCAGCTTAAAAATTCTCAAGTGGTCATTTTTGATGTGAAACTTCGTTATCAATCGGTGGATTTTACGCCTAAAAATGTGATCCTCGAGCGCTTCCGCATGGTTGATCTTAAAAAATATCAGCCCTCTGATTTTTGGAACAATTCTGTCTCTTTTGATCTGGCCGCTGGTCTGGATCAACGCAAAGATTGCCAGAGCCGGGACTGTGTAGATCCGACACTCACATTTGGAGTGGGGAATTCCACGGCTTTCGGAGAAGATATGATCCTGACCTTCTTATTAGGCGGGCAGTACTTGTACGACCGAATCTACGAGAACGATTCTCTTCTAAGTCTGGGTCCTAAACTTAACTTTTTAATTCTTAAAGATAAGTTTTCTGTGGGGCTGGATGCTGCTTATTTTCTTCCGACGGAGTTATTTGATGGATGGCTTAAACGTAGAGTCAGCTATGATCTTGATGTGCGCTATTTTATGCACCAGAATACTAGCCTCTTTTTTAAAACATCTCACATCGATCAGGATGTTGGAAATTTCCATGAAGCTCAGGTGGGTGTGTATTTTTATCACTAAAAGTGATTAAATATACCCATGAACTTTATCATCCTATTCCTTCTAGCGAGTTTTTCTATGGCCCACGTACCTGATACCTTTATCTCTATTGGTGAGCTATGTCCGGATATGGATATTCAAATGAGCTATGCTACCATTGAGAATTTTACCGGGGAAGTAGTAGACGGGTATAAATCCAATAAAGCTTTTCTGGCGAGAGATCCGGCCCAGGCCTTATGCCTTGTTCAGGGAGATGCTAAAAAAAGAGGATTAACCCTGAAAATCTATGATAGCTACAGGCCAGTCAAGGCGGTGGCTTTTTTTAGAACCTGGGCGCTTAAACCCGAGACTAATCCTGAAATAAAACTCCGCTATTATCCGGAATTTTCTCGTCAGGAATTATTTGATCAAGGCTACATTGCTAAACAATCAAGTCATTCCCGGGGAGCTGCGGTAGACCTGAGTCTGGTTGATCTTAAAACCGGTAAAGAATTAGATATGGGGTCAGCTTTTGATTACTTCAATGACCTCTCTCATACAGATTCACCTAGGGTGAGTGGGGATCAACGTAAAAATCGTTTGGTTCTAAAAGAGTTGATGGAGGCCAGAGGTTTTAAAAATTTCGAGCAAGAATGGTGGCACTATTCATATAAACCTGAACCGTTTCCGACTCAGTACTTTGACTTCGACGTGGAATAGATCCTAATCCCCGTATTGAAGGTCAAACCCCGCATGCACGTCATCCAGGCTTCTCATAGTATTTCTCCAATAAACCACCGCCAGGATAGGACTGTAGACTACATATAAAATTTTTAGAAAGGCTGTCATAAGAGCTCCTTGTGCTTAAAGTATCGCAAATTTGGTGCAGAACTTGTGAGGGCCTTAAGTTAAGAAGGTTAGGATTGGGTTAGTTGACTAGTACAGTAGGACAAAGAGTATTTTTGCCTAGGCGTCACTTTTTTTGTCAACATTGCTAAAATGGTCCTATACTTAAGTTAAGTTTTTTGTTTAGGAACTTTATCGAGGATTGATAAAAGTAATGAACCAGATCAAGAAAAGCCCTACGGATGAAGTCGGCAAAAGGTCCTATACCAACTTTGCTCAACTTAATGGAGAGCATCCCTTTAAGACTCAGGTACCAGGTGGACGAGTGGAGTATAAGGCGCGATACCGCAAAGGTGGTAAGGTTGCTTTTTTTAACTTTGAGCTCGCCAAAGAAATGGGACTCATCGCTAAGAACCATCAGCCTGTTATGACCCCGGATCTGGAAAGAGAAATCCTCGAAACTTTCAGCCTGACGATAATTAATGAATATGATCTGATCAACGAAATAAAATTTCCTGAAGAAGATATTTTTCCGCATACATTTATGGCGACTCGCTACCTGCAGCTCCAGCATCCTGATAAATGTGGTCGCACATCCGGAGATGGACGCACCATCTGGAATGGAAGCGTCAGACATAATGGCATGAGCTGGGATGTTTCCAGTTGTGGTACAGGCGGGACGAAGCTGTCTCCGGCCTGTAATATAGATAAAAAATTCTATCAAACGGGAGATCCATCGATCTCTTACGGATGCGGTCTATCTGAAGTCGCTGAAGGCTTAGAAACTTTATTTTTCTCTGAAGTACTGGGAAAGAATGGGTTTAAGACAGAGAGAGTTCTCGCTATTCTTGAATACGATAAGGGAATAGGTATCAATGTTCGAGCTAATCCGAATTTGATCAGACCCAGCCACTTCTTTGGTCATTTGAAGCAAGGAAATTACGAAACTTTAAAACAGGTCGCAGACTACTACATTTCCCGTCAGGTGGAAAATAAGGCCTGGGAAAAACTAACATTCAAATCTGATAAAGAAAAATATCTCTATCTCGCCCAACAGACTTGTAAGGCACTGGCCGAAACTGCTGCAAAATTTGAAGATGAATATATTTTCTGCTGGCTTGATTGGGATGGGGATAACATTTTAATGGATGGCGGAATTATCGACTATGGTTCTATCCGGCAATTCGGGCTCTTCCATGCCGAGTACCGTTATGATGATGTTCAAAGATTTTCTACAACGATTCTGGAACAAAAACAAAAAGCCAAATATATGGTTCAATGTTTTGTTCAGATTGCAGACTTTTTAAGCACTAAGAAGAAAAAATCGCTAGGTCATTTTAAAAAACATGCAGTAATGGTGGCTTTTGATAAGCATTTTGAAGATGCTAAAAATCGAAACCTTCTTCAGCGTATTGGATTTAAAAAGTCTCACGTTGACCACTTACTCAAAAATCATCTTCCTAAAGTGACTAAATTCAGAAAAGCTTTTAGTTATTTTGAGCGCTCAAAGTCTAAAAGAGGCGTCTACAAGGTTCCTGATGGAATTAACCGCGATGCCATCTTTTGCATGCGTGATATCCTCCGTGAGTTACCTCAAATGTATCTCGCCCGTAATGCTCTTTTAAGTCATCATGAATTTCTAGAAATTACCAAGTCTTCTTATGCAAGAAAGAGTGACCTGAAGCTTACTGATATACGGAAAAAACAAATCAACCGTTTCCAGTCAGTTTATCTCTCTATGCTGGGGGCCCTGGAAAAAGATTTAAATATTACACGGACTCAAAACCTGCTTGAATTGACCATGAGAGCTTCGGTTGTGAATAAGTATGACCGTGTGACAGGTGACTCTATAACTTACATTGTTCAAAAAGTGCAAAAGCTTAAACCGAAGCTAAACCCGAATGAGCTTTATGAGCTTGCTCAGTCATTTTCTACCTATCAGAATCTTGATCCAGATCAAAAAATATCAAATGCCAAAAGTCCGGTTCGGCATAAAAATATTATGCAAAATCTGTATTCGATTGTTCGTGAGTGCCGCGAGGGGATATGAACCTTGTCCTCTATAGCGGCGGTGACGAGAAAGAGAATAAAAATTTAGACCGGGCCTTTGTAGAACTTCTGGGGAAAAAAAATCCGGTTGTTACATTTATCCCATCTTCATCATATTTATCCGAGCAGGAATTTAAAACTTTCGTCCGGCACTATTCTAAATTTAAAATAGCCCGTTTCATCCATTTTCCTGTAGATGTTCCTTTTGATAAAATCCTATTTCAGGAAGTGATGCGCTCGGATGCCATTCATATGGGTGGTGGAAATACCTTCTATTTTTTGAATAGCCTGAGAAAAGCAAAACTTATTCCCCAACTCAAGGCATTTGCTGAAGGGGGAGGACTCTTAACAGGATTATCGGCTGGGGCAATTTTAATGACTGAAAACATTGAAATGGCCGGTTACCCGGAATTTGATAGGGATGAGAATGTTGTAAATCTCACAAATCTCAGTGCTTTGAATCTGGTGGATTTTTTATTCTTTCCTCATTTCAGAAATTCTGCGAGATACGATGCTGTATTTAAAAAATATACCAAGAGTAGTCCTAAGACTATTTATGCATGCCCAGATGGAGCAGGGATTGTCATCCGACAGGATGAAATCAGATTCATCGGGAAGTGTTTTGCCTTTTCAAATGGGCACAAGTTTACAATCAATTAATCTGCCAATTCCATTTCTACTAAGAGTGGTAAATGATCCGACATCTTTCTCCAATGGCCGTCTTTTAATGTAACGGCCCTGATAGCCTTCATTTTATTTAAAAAAACACGGTCTAAAGAGAGGACAGGGAACATGCTTGGAAAGGTTAGTGGATATTTGCCGTGAAGAGTCTTAAAGGCTTCCTGAACGTTAAGTTCAGATTCAATTCTTTTGCTGATTTTTCTATTCCAGTCGTTAAAATCCCCCAGAAGTACCCAGGGAGTCTCAGCTTCTTTTTTAAGATCTTCAATAATCGTTTTGGCCTGCTGATCACGTCCTCCCTGAGTCAGATCAAGGTGGGTGTTGGCCAGAATCATTTCTCTTCCAAGCTGTGGAATTTGAACTCTGACTTTTAAAAGCCCACGTTGCTCGAAGCGGTTGGTACTGATCAAACGGTTTGACCAATCGACGATAGGAAATTTGCTCAGGATTGCATTTCCATGGTGACCTTCAGAATAAATGGCATTCTTTCCGTAGGCAAAATGAGGCCAGACTGAGTCGGCCAGATATTCAAACTGGATGGCCGTCTCCCAATCAGGAATACGACAGCGGTCATCATTATGATCCCCTAATACTTCCTGCAAAAATAAGACATCTGCGTTGACTTCTCTCATGGCATTGCGGATTTGCTCAAGGATGAAATCAGTATTTCCAATTGTGAAGCCTTTATGAATATTGTACGAAAGAATTCTTATTTTCATTTAGAACCAGTATTTAAAGAGGAAAAAGAGCCGCGATAAAAACGTATCAAAGAAGGTCCTTTGTTTCAAATCTGCATGAGTTATTTCAATGCCTGGAGGCGTAGAATGAATAAAATCTTTGGATACGAGTTCTTTATTCATTTGGTTCTGAATAGACAGGTCAACTTCTAGGTCATGCAGAATGCTCCGGTGATTGAGATTACTTGATCCAATCGTTACCCAATCATCAATGATGAAAGTTTTAGCATGCAAAACCGTGTCGACATATTGGAAGATTTTAACTCCCTTGCTTAATAAGTAAGGGTAGTAGAAATACTGAAGAGACTGAAAAAGCCTTACGTCGGAACGTGACGATATAAGAATTCTCACATCCGTCCCCCGGGCCGCTGCTTTGCCAAGAGCGCGGATTAACCTTCTCTTCGGGATAAAGTAGGGAGTGACTAACCAAATGCGGCCTGTGGATTGATTGATTCTTTTTAATAAATCCCGATAGAGGTAGCGCTTCATAAAAAGAGAATGACTCATTCGAAGGGGAGATTTTTTAACATTCTTCAGTAGAGGCTTCGCTAGCTTGTGATAAGAAATAAATTCTTTCAGGCCCCAGATCCTTTTAAAATTTAATACGGCAATTTTGGTATTTTCGCCCACTACCCGAACACCCATATCTTTCCATTTCTTTTCTTTGTGGTACTTCGTGTGTTCGACAGTGAAATTGAAACTACTCACATACATAACTCTTTCATCGAAGGTTATGATCTTGCGGTGATTCCGTTGATTCATCCGTACAAAACGGGTAAAAAAAGCGTTCACTTTCTGCTTAAAAGTGAGCTTTCCGTAGAACGGATGATAAAAAGGGAGAGGATGAAACATTTTAACAGTAATCCCCGCGGCTTCAAAAATCCCATAGAGTCTTGCAAAAAATCCGTAGCTACCGACTCCATCAACAATCACCTGAACCTCTACCCCCCGGGCCTGAGCACGGATAAGGGCATCGGTAATTTTCTGCCCTATGGGGTCATCATTAAAAATGTAAATTTCAATGGTGATGAGTTTTCGGGCAACTTCTATGTCACTTAGGAGGCGGTCAAAATACTGATCTCCGTCTAAAAAAACGTCTTCTTTTTCCCAATAGCTACTCATATGTATCCTTTCGGAACTAAAGAACATTAAGTTCACTGGACTAAAAAAGGCGGAAATAGTGAGAAGCTAAACCTTAGGCCGGAATAGTCGATAAAGAAGTAACATTTAAACAAAAGATATAAGCCTATGGCCTTTACTAAAGAAGCCTTCGTTAGTCTCATCAAGTCCGCCTCAGCTTCTGGCGTGAGTGATATTCATCTGCGCACAGATGAAAAACCTTGCTTTCGGATGCGTGGGGATCTGGTTCCTGTAAAGATGGATCCCTTAAACAATGATGATCTTAAACTCATTTGCTCTCTCATGATTAAGGACGCAGATATTTTAAAGCGCCTTGATACGATCAAAGAGCACGATGGATCTTTCTCGGTCCCTAAAATTTGCCGGGTTCGCTACAATGTCATGCGGTACCAGGGAAAGTTAGGAATGATTTTACGGTTAATTAGTGACAAAATCCCCACCACTGAAGAATTAAAACTGCCTGCTGTAATCAATAAAATTGCTGAGGCCAATGCTGGTCTGGTTCTTGTAACAGGTGCTACAGGTTCAGGTAAGTCATCAACTCTTGCGGCCATGATTAATTATATTAATCGTACTTCGGCCGTTCATGTTCTTACATTGGAAGATCCCGTGGAATACGTTCACACCCCGATTAAGGCGAGAATTACTCAGCGTGAAATTGGTCAGGATACAAATGACTTTGCTTCAGCACTTCGATCTGCCCTTCGTCAGGATCCTGATATCATTCTCATTGGTGAGATGCGTGATGCAGAGACGATTTCGATTGCACTCAAAGCCGCAGAAACGGGTCACTTAGTTTTTGGAACGGTTCATACAACAGATGCTTTGAGCACCATTGGTCGACTTATTTCTATGTTTCCTCCAGAAGAGCAAAATGTTGTTCGTGTTCGTATTGCTGATAATCTCCACGCCACTGTTTCACAAAGGCTTTTGAAAACTGTGGACGGGAAGGGAAGGGTTGCTGCTCAGGAAATTATGATTAATAACCCGGGTATTAAAGAATCCATTCTCGATGCGAGTAAAACTAAAGAAATTTACATGTATATTGAGAAGGGTGTTGGTAAGGGGGGATCTGGAGCGCAAAGCTTTGATCAACATATTACCAAACTCTATAAAGATGGTCTGATTACAATGGAAGAGGCGCGAGGAAATGCCTCTAAGCCGGAAGACTTTGAGCGTAATCTAATGTTTGGTGACCAAGGTGATGATTAATTGCTATGATCTAAGGGCATGAACCTTTCTTTTCGACACTATTACTGGCGCTGGCTTAAAAAACAGCTCTTTCTCTTCTTATTCATCCTCATACTGATGACGATTGCTCGTGTTGGATTTGCTCTGACCTTTGGGGAGTTAGACGAACTGCTTAAGCTCAAGTCTGATTTGAGGTCGTCCTTATTTCTTGGTCTTCGTTATGATCTGATGCCTCTGGCCTATATTAACCTGTTGCCCTTTTTACTTATCAATTTTGGCTATTTCCTGCCGGGAAAAATAACCATTAAAACATTACGAGTATGCATCATAGCCTCACTCTATGCCGGCTACGCCCTGCTGGGCTGGCTCTACCTTTTTGATTATGCTTTTTATTCCTATTTTCAGGATCATTTAAATATTCTTTTCTTTGGTTTTTTTGAAGACGATACCGTTGCTCTTCTGACTTCGGTTTGGAAAAACTACAATTTACCGATGTGGCTTACTGTGTTTGCATTATGCCATTATGCTGGATTCAGACTTATAAAGTTTCTCTTTTCTCCTTTTGATTTTGATCTTAAGGCGAGAATGTTCAACTACCGGATGATCTTATCTTTTTTTGGGGGAATTCTACTTCTAGGCTATTTTGCCCGAGGCAATTTTGGAAGACTCCCGCTCTCTCTTGAGGACGCGCATATTTCATCAAATGAGTTTATTAATGAGCTCTCCCTTAACGGAGTCCTGACTTTAAACCGCGCCATCAAAATCCGTAAAACTTTTGGTCAAAAAGAAGTAAATTATCTTAAACGTTACGGATTTAAAAATTGGGAAGAAGCTTACGAGACTAATTTTAACAGACCAGCAGAAAGTACACTTATTGGCAGTCTTAAATTTAAATCACCCTTAAACCCTGAAGCAGCTAAAAATCCCCCTCATGTTGTAGTCGTTGTGATGGAGAGTTTTGGGACGTATTGGAATGATCAGAATTCCTCCACTTTTAACATCCTTGGTTCATTGAAAGAGCATTTTGAGAAAGATATAGTTTTTGAAAATTTCCTTTCTGCAGAAAATGGAACAATTGGAAGTATTGTTTCTATTGCCACCTCGCAGGTCATTCGGCCGGGTGCGAGGTTTCTTTCTGAATCTGATTTTATGAAGACGCCACTTCTTATCGCGGGACACATGCCCTATAAAAATGCGGGCTATGACACTCATTTCCTTTATGGTGGAAAATTGGGATGGCGTGATCTTGGTAAATATCTCAAGGTTCAGGGGTATCAGCATGCCTGGGGGGCCGATGAAGTTAAAGAGGCCATGCCGGAATTAAGTAATATTGAGCATAAAGACCTGGGTAATGAGTGGGGAATATTCGATGAATATCTTTATGCTTTTATTGAAGAGCAACTAAGAACAGCGACCCGGCCACAGTTCTTTCTGGTTCTCACGACGTCAAATCATCCACCTTTTGAGTTCCCTTCGTCATACAACACTTTGCCTTTGGAGATGGATAAAAAAATCCTCGATAAAGTGACTGTGGGAGAAGATATTGCCAGCAAGAGATTTTATGGACTTCAATACGCAAATCAAAAGGCCGGGGAGTTTCTTACTAAAATTAAAACAACGGCTTTACATGATAAAGTGGTCGTAGCACTGACCGGAGATCATAGTTATTGGATTGCTAAAGGTGTAGGCTCTGACGAAGAATTTAAGCGGTTTGCTGTTCCTTTTTATCTTTCAATTCCTGAACGCCTTAGACCCGCTAAATATGACATCCATAATTTTGGTTCTCATGAAGATATCTTTCCTACTCTATATCCTATCACTTTATCCGGTCAGGAATATTTAAAGCTCGGTGAAGACCTCTTTAATGAAGAGGGTGTGGCCATAAATAGTTCAGGTCTTTTTGCCAATAAACACGGAGCTTATTCCCAAAAATCTTTCTGGACATGGAAGTCCGGCAGTAAGCTTCTTCTTGAGAGATCTTCTCCCAGCACGGAACTTGAAGCACTAAGAAGTCGCTCTCGCAGTCAGATTGGTTTAACAGATTTTTATCTGAAAGAAGAAAAAGCTAAATAAGAATTTTGTCTAAGCAGGTGATCTGCTAAAACAATTTTTGCCATGGCCTCAACCACCGGTACCGCCCGAGGAAGAACACAGGGATCGTGCCTTCCGGCCTTTGCTTTCTCACCTATGGTAGAAGGTGCTTTAAAAGCAACTTTAAGGTGTATCTCTTCACCATTAGAAATTCCTCCTTCCATTCCTCCGAAGGCTCGGGGATCGGAAGAAATTTCACTTCCTAGAAGATTAGCAAAATTAAATCCTTCACCAAGACCGAAAGCCACGCATGCCGGAAGAGAGAGCATGGCCTTGGCCAAATCAGATTTTAATTTATCAAAAACCGGCTCACCCAAACTTTCAGGACAGTTGCGAACCGACAAAGCAATGATACCTCCAGCAGACTCGCCTCGTGCCTTACAGTCTTCCAGAAAATCCACTACCGACTTAGTCATCTCAGCATCAGGAATATTAATCTCTCCGCGATCTACTTTATGATCTGCAGGTGCGGTTTTTAGCTTATGTGGGCCAACTTGCTCAATGTAGGCGTAGACACTTACATTCTTAAGAATTAGTCCAGCAAAGTAGCCTGCGATGACCCGTGCCAGAGTTTCTCTACCTGAGGCCCTTCCGCCACCGCGGTGATCTCGGATACCGAATTTCTGGGACGTTGTTCTATCTGCATGTCCAGGCCTGTAGGAGTCTTTTAATTCGTTATAGTCTGAACTCTTTTGATTCGTATTCCGCACAATGACAGTGATAGGTGTTCCTAAAGTTCTATTTTCAAAAACACCGGACAGAATCTCAGGCTCATCGGCTTCCGTTCGCGAGGTGTGTACTTTATGCTGACCTGGAGCACGGCGCTTTAGCTCTTTTCTCAAATCGTCCAGATTCACCACAAGATTTCCTGGCATTCCATCAATAACAACTCCAAGTGCTTCTCCGTGAGATTCACCGAAAGTCGTTATTCGAAACATTTGTCCAAAACTATTTCCAGGCATGTTGGATTCTCCTTAAGTAAAGATCAGAAAACTCTTCAAGCGTGCGACCTTTAAGATCTGTGAGCTCCTCAACGGAAGTGTATATCTCAGCATTGAGTCCACAAGGATTGAGCACGTTAAGGGCCTGTTTCATCTCATCATCTCTATAAAAATTTAGCGCCATACCATGAAAAGTAGTTAGCTTCTCTATAGCTATTCCCATTGAGGCGAGCTTTCTGTTTTCGCTCCACAACCCTAAAAGTTTATGTTCGTGACTGAGGTCTTTTAGATCCCAATCATTAAGCACTTCAATGGCAAAATCAAAAAGATTATTGATCATCGATGAAAGAGAGAGAGTTTTTGGGTTTAGTTTTACGATGGGGTAAATAATCATTTGCCCGGGATGATGAAATGTCAGTCCACCACCGCGCTCGATCTGGTAGAAGGGATAGGGCAGAAGATGGGCCTGCTTGGGATCAAATTCTATGAGATTTAAATTTTCACCTTTTTTTGGCCTTTGTAGCCCCCGACCATTGGTAAAGCAGCGGGGATGACTACAGCATATAAGAATTCTCAATTGAGGATGCTGATCCAGTAGCGTTAAAGCATGCCGCTGAAACTTGTGAGCATCTTCGTAAGCCCAGTTAAATTTTTTCACCAGTAAGGTTCGCTCATTTAATTCAGAGATGTTTTTTGGTTCCAGTCCGAAATGAGGAAGTTTGAGTTCCCAGAGAAGAGAAGAATTCATATTTTGGGAGCGGACTCGACATAATCCAGGAAGTCTCCTGCCTTATAAGAACTTCTGACGAGAGGACCTGAGGCTACGAACTTAAATCCAAGCTTTAGTGCCATTCGTTTTAATTCTTCGAACTCTTCAGGAGTATAAAATCGTTCAACGTTTAAATGGCGTTTACTCGGCTGAAGATACTGCCCAAAAGTGACGATATCTACTCCTGCGGCGCGGACATCTTCAAGAGTTTCATAAAGCTCCTCCCAAGTTTCTCCCAGACCCACCATGATGGAGGTTTTAGTTTGAATGTGAGGATAATTATCTTTATAAAATTTTAAGCAATTAAGAGTTTTCTCGTAACCAGCACGGATATCCCGAACGGGATGTGTGAGTCGCTTTACTGTCTCAACATTCTGAGCAATGACGAAAGGATTGGCCTGAGCGAGTAAATGCATCCGCTCTTCGTCACCTGCGAAATCCGGAATCAGTACTTCTACTTTTGTTTCAGGATGGTCTTCATTAACTTTTTTAATAACGGCAGCGAAATGACCAGCGCCATGATCTGGAAGATCATCGCGGTCTACACTTGTGATCACGACATAGCGAAGGCTCATGATCTTAACCATGTTTGAAGTATTCTGAATTTCTTCCGGATTGAGAAAGCCTTTCGGGTTACCAGTCTTCACGTTGCAGAATTTGCAGGCCCGCGTGCAGGTATCTCCAAGGATCATCACTGTGGCCGTTCTTGAGCTCCAGCATTCGGAGATATTGGGACATTTGGCTTCCTCGCACACGGTGGCAAGGCCCTTTTCCCGGAGGTTATTCCGGATATCTTTAAAGTCATCGCCTTGTGGGAGATTAACTTTAAGCCACTCAGGCTTGCGCTGGTATTTATCTTTATCAAAGTAGGTTACGGCCATGGTTGTAGATAGCATATTCCGGTGGGTTCGACTAGGACAGGCAACGGCTTATTACAAATTTAAGTGTCTGTTATTACGAAAAAAGGCCAGGGGTTTAACCCTGGCCTTGGGAGACTATTTAGCTAAATCGAATAGACCGAGGATAACTTTAGAAAGAAGCATAGGATTTGCTTCATCCTGAGGGATACCAAGACCATTGAGAAGATCTTCTAACTGATCGGCGGCTTCTGAGCGTTTAACATTTTGCGCAGTCATGATTTCTTTAGCGCGGTCCTGGAGGCCTTCAGATTTTGAAAGATGGTGAGAAAGTCTGCTTTCATTTGAAAGCTTGATACGAGCAGCTGAATTTCTCTGAGCAGCTGGTAACCATTGTTGTTGGTTCAATCCAAGGGCAAGGTCCACTTCAAGTCCAAAAGACAAGTAAGTGTAATATTCTTCAGGTCTGAAGCCCTGGTAGTCATTCCAAATAAAATCCGGGAAACGAAGTTTACCAATTGAATTAGGGTTTCTCGCTGAACGCCAGTGGCCTTTAAGTGGTTCACCGCGAGCATCAAGATCTAACTGATAGATAATTGTATCTTCCAGAGTCGAATCATCAGCAGGAGTGTTGATATCTGAACGTTTTGGGTTCTGCCAGTGACCAAGAAGTAACTTCATCTCTACACCCACTACGTGAGTTGCTTTTGGGTGACGAGAGCCGGCCAGGATATCTTTTTTAAGAGAACTAAGAGGAACGATTGTTTCTCTAAGAGTTCCATCTTTTTTGTGATCGTTTAAGTTAAAGAACTTGAGTTCATAACCTGAAAGAGGGTGATTATTAACTGGCGAGTTAAAATCAATTTCGACTACAAATGATCTTTTCATCAATGCAATTCTGTTAACTGTCACTAAGTGCATAATGAGTGGATCAGTGTCCCCACACTCATCTGCTTGGCGAGAAAAGTTAATAAGAGGAACGATTTCACCAGTCTTACGGTCTACTTTTGGATACTTTTGGTTACAACGGTTTCCAGAAAACATCTGCTCACTGTTGTTGGCCATGTTCGCCCATAGGAAAGATCCCATTGCCTTGATATCATCCGGATAAACAGGCAGTGTTCGTGTTCCACCTAAGATTGGAAGACGAAGCATTTTTGAAGGACGAGGAAGATGGATCGAAGCCGGGGCCCAACCGTGACAGATTCCTGTCCAGAAAGTTGTAGCACCCCAGTGTTCTTTGTTTTCTTCAATTTTTAAAGATAGTTGTTTAGTGAACGTAAAATTCAGATCTCCTACAAGAAGGTCATATTTTTCCGCAGGAGAAAGCTCCCCAAGCTGCTCTTCAGTTAGCTCATAGAGTTTTTCTTGAAGTTCTGCCAGATTACTTTGAGTCTCTCTTCTCGCATTTCCTGTCCCTAAAGCAATACGTGCATTTTCTCTTAAGTTAGAGTTTTTATAACGAACGCCGATTCCACCAGCACGGTTTGCCCAATAAGAGCCTGACCACGGCTTAACATTATCAGGTAAGATCGAGCGCTGGATATTCAGAGATTCGATCTCGTAAATATTCGTGCGGAAGACAGTACCCTCAGAAAACTCCTGAATATCTTGCTGGAAGGTCTGAGAGAAGACCTGAGTACTCAAGACTAAACAACCTACTAAGAGTGATAATCGCATATTGGGTTCCTTTTTTTTTTGCCTTAATACCAATTCCAGCAGGATTGTCACGACAAACCTGCCTGCACTGTATTTATTTCAAAAGGTAGGAGTTCTAAGGGGTAGAAAGAAGGCGCTTATTAGAGGCCAATGATAAAACACTGGGATAATTCGGGTGAGATTTTGATAACCTGGCCTTTTTTCCAGCTCATTAGATTGAACAAGGGGAGGGAAATTTTGAATCTTTTGTCCAGAACTTCGACCTCAAGTTCATAGGCACAGAATTGGGGATAATGATTCAGAACCACCCCATTCATTGGTGAGGCTTCATCTATTTTCCAGGCACCAGGTGGAACAATGAGATAGCCTTCGGCATCTGTGAGAGATGAGTTGAACTTGCCCCAAGGAGTTAGCCAGAGGTTTTCTTCACGGACCACTTTTATAAAATTTTGATGACCAAAAAATTGCGCTACAAATAGATTACGGGGAGATCTCATAATCTCAAGAGGGGAAGAAAATTGCTCTAGTTTGCCATGCTGGATAAGGCCTATGTGATCGGCAAATCTCAATGCTTCATCTTTCTCATGGGTAATCCAGACAACAGTAACTTCATTATGTTGTAAATATGTGAAGAGCATAGAGAGTATATCTCGTCTCGACATCGGATCAAGGTGGACGAAGGGTTCATCTAAAAACAGAATTTCAGGCTTATTTATTAGTTCCCGGGCCATAAGAACTTTTTGAAGCTGGCCCTGAGAGAGTTGACCCATGTTTTGACGGAGTTGGTAGGTGAATTCAAATATATCCGCCATGTCCCGGGAAAGTTGGATTTTTTTATCTGTGTCTATATCAAGCTTAATGCCTTCGATGAGAAATCGTTGAACATTCAGTTCTTTTTCAAATTCTCTTTTTTCAAAAAAATGAATAGATCCATCTACTTTCATTTTTCCAGAGTCAGGAAGAATCTTTCCAGAAAGAAGATTTAAAAGTGTTGTTTTCCCACTTCCATTAGGACCCATCAAAGCAAAGATTTTCCCTTTGGGAATATCAAGTGTCATACCGTGTATACCGGCTATTCCACGTTGGTCAAAAACTTTTGTAAGTTGGGTCAGTTTTATCATGCGGGTTTTCTTACCACTAAGAAAAGGCCTGCGAAAAGTAAAATGATCCCCGCAATCCGCATTGGGTTTATCTGATAGGTGGGCAAGTTAAACCAGCCGTAGTGGTCTATGATAACTGAGCTTACAAGCTGACCTGTAACAAAGGCGGCCATCATAGTGGTTGCACCCAATCTGGGGATCATAAAAATAGATGACCCAACAAATAGTGCACCCATCACTCCTCCGAGATAGTAATAAGGAGGGATTGAGAGAAGGCGTTTAAAATCACCTACAGGTGTCTTCTGAAAAATAATGATTGTTGCAAGAGTCATAGCACCAATTGAAAAAGAGATGAAGGCCCCTAGAAACGGGTGCCTCAAAATTTTAGTTAATTCCGCATTCAGACCAGCTTGAACCGGAAGAAGTGTGCCAATCAGGACTGTCAGGAGAGCGAGAGCTAAGATCATATCGACCTCATCTTAAAGTTATGGTGTAATACGAGTATAGATTTTTATTTCCTAAAGGCAATCTCATGACTCTGACACAACTCAATTATATCCTGGCCGTAGACCGCTGCAGAAATTTTGCTCAGGCCGCCAGAGAGTGCTTTGTCACACAGCCAACTCTAAGCATGCAGATTCAAAAGCTTGAAGACTATTTGCAGGTCATCGTCTTTGACCGGAGTAAAAATCCCGTAGAACCCACTCCCATGGGGAAAAAAGTTTTAGAGTATGCCAAAAAAGTTATGCACGGGGCGAATGAGCTGGAGGAGCTATCCAAATCGATTAGAGGAGAAGTCGCTGGCGAATTCATTCTGGGAGTGATTCCAACACTTGCGCCTTATATCCTTCCTCTTTTTGTTCAGAAGTTTATTGAAGAGTTTCCAACAGTAGAACTTAAAATTTTTGAGTATCAAACAGATGAAATTATACGTTTTTTAAAAGAAGGAAAAATAGATGGAGGGATTTTGGCCGTCCCTCTTGAAGTCAAAGAGATAAAAGAGGAGCACCTTTTCTTTGAGCCTTTTAAAATCTTCTTCTCTCCTGAGCATAACCTCCTTAAAAAGAAAACTGTAGACGAAAAAGATTTGGATTTAAGCGAAGCCTGGCTACTCAAAGAAGGTCATTGTTTAAGGGCCCAGGCGCTTCAGTTGTGCCAGTATAAAAAAGTTAAGGGAGATAAAAATCTCTTTTTCGAGGCGGGAAGCCTGGAGACTTTAATTAACATGGTGAAGTCTTCAAGCGGGTTCACTGTGCTTCCTTATCTTGCCTGCCAGAATCTATCGATCCAGGATAAAAAACTTATCCGCGATTTTAAAGGCCATCTGCCTGTCCGTGACATCTCTTTTGTGACAGGACCTCTTTCAATGAAGACCTCCATCGAGAAAGCATTAAGCAAAGTGATTCTTAAGAATATCCCCAAAGAACTCAAGAAAAACTCTGATAAAGGTGATGTGTTAGCTATTCAGTAAGGATAACGGGAATTTTTTTCTTCGTTTCACGTGAACGATTGAGTATGGATTCAAGAGTATACCAGACAAGGGCCACCCATATCAGTGCAAAGGCCTGAATTCGACCCGCACTTAAGGCTTCATGAAAAATAAGCCATCCACAAACAAATTTTAAGGTCGGGGAGAGGTAACCTAAAAATCCGAGGGTTCCAAGAGGCAGTCTTCTTGCGGCAAAAGCAAAGAGAACCAAGGGGGCACATGTGATGAGGCCTGATAGCGAAAGGATGATCATTTTCCAAGCAGGAATCTGCTCAAAGACATCAACCGGGGTCGTAGGTTGAAAATACCAAATGATAAGAGTAGGAACGATCATAATGCAGGTCTCGAAGGCCAGACCTTCCAGGGCCCCTACCTGAGCGAGTTTACGAATGAGTCCATACATCGCAAAAGTTAGTGAAAGTGTAAGTGCTATCCACGGAAATTCATTGAGTCCACTGACTACTGTGATCATGATGATAGCAATCATCGCAATGATGATAGCTGGCCACTGGAGTGGACGAATTTTTTCTTTTAGGATGATCCATCCCATGAAAACATTAATTAAAGGGTTGAGGAAATAGCCCATGCTGGCCTCAAGGATTTTTCCAATACTAACGGCATAGATGTAGAGTAACCAGTTACTGGAAATCAGGATCGCAGAAGCCATAAGCATCAACCTGGTTTTAGGTGAAGCCCAAATCCTTTTCATTGAAGGGAGTTCTTTTTTTACAGCAAGAATGAGGATGAGAGTTATAAATGACCAGATGAGACGATGGCCAAATAGATCCCAGGATCCAACTTCCGGAAAAAATTTCCAGTAGATCGGAAAGAGTCCCCACATAGAGTAGGAGAGAATAGCCGCTAAATGTCCTGAGGAAAGTCCCATATTACTTCAAATTGAATTTTGTTTTTATTCTGTAAGCAATGTAGATAGCGACAAACGAAGTGCAAATTCCTATGTAACCCACAATATTGTAATTGGTCATTGCCCCCGCGGCCGTGCTGCCGATGATGAGTCCTGCAATCTGAGAAGCCGCTCCTGAGGAGAGTTGTCGGGCCGCGTTTTCAAGACTCATAAATGTCCCCCGCTCCTGAGGTTTAACCACCGCACTCACAATGGTCATGGCCGGAATAAAGCGACCAGAACCTGTCATCATAAAAAAGGATGAACTTAAAAGAGCTACGGCAAGAGGGACCGGAGGAAGGTTAGTCAGTACGAAAATCGGAACAATTGAAAGTATGGCAACGACTTTAAAAACCTGAAAACTACCCACTCTGTCGCAAGCCTTGCCAATGAACCGGGCAGAGACAATCGTGCAAGCTCCACCGGCAAGATAAATAAAGGGAAGATTGGATTCAGAAAGACCCACATTTCCTACCATATAAGTAGAAATGAAAGGAACGATCATAAAAATTCCAAATCCCAAAACACTGGTTAACAAAAAGCTCTGTAGATAATCTGTCTGGATGAGAATGCTTTTGAAATTTTTTAAATTTTCTTTGATCGAAAGTTTAGTCTTTCTCACTTGAACACTTGGTAGAACAATCATCGATAGAATCCAGAAAATAATCCCGACGATACAAATAAAATAAAAAGCTGCATGCCAGTCAAAAACCTGGGCAATATAAAGACCCAACGGGACGCCGAGTACACTGGCGATAGAAAATGAAGACATGACCACTCCCATGGCCGCTCCCCGGCGCTGAAAAGGAATCAAGTCTGCTACCATAGAGAGGACACAAGCGTTTAAGATTCCGCCAAAGGCCCCTGCTACAATCCTGGCCGTGAGCAGCGCCGCAAAGTTAGGAGCAATAGCACACATGAAAGTTCCCAGAATAAACCCGGTAAAATTGAACATCAGGAACTTTTTACGGTCAAAATGATCAGCGTACAGGGCACCAAAAAAACCTACGATCCCTGCACTAAAAGTATAGGCCGATACAAGTGAAGAAAACTCTGTCGGATTAATCTGAAACACACGCATGAACCGGGGTCCAAGGGGCATCATGATCACAAAGTCCAGAATATGAGCAATTTGAATGGCAGAGAGGATGATAATATAGAGGCGCTCTTTTTTGAGCGACTCCGGGGTATCGGTTACTGTATTTTCCATATTAATCTTTTAGGCCGACCACATCGGTAATTTGAGAGCTGTTATCGTCGAGAGTTTCAAGTGAGGCGACTGTACTCACACAGCAGTCTATCATTGAGACTGCGGCCGGGCGGTGATTTCCAGAATCTTTGACTCCACCGAATGGTAAGCGTGCTGTAGCACCTACCGTTGAGCGGTTAAGGTTAAGCAGGCCTGAATCTATATCACGCAGGCACAATTGATAAATATCAGGATCGCGAGTAAAAACTGAAGCCGCTAACCCATACTGGGTGCAATTAGCGATCTTAATGGCTTCTTCAATGTCATCGTAAGGAACAAAAAAACAATTGGGTCCAAAAATTTCTTCCTGGATAAACTTTCCATTTAGGTTGGGTTTTTTAGCGTAATGAATTGATGGCGAAACATAATGACCTTCAAAGCCTACATCTAGTTTCTTTGGAGAAACAATTTCTTCTGCCCCTTCGTCTTTTCCGTACTGACAAAAATCAAAATAGAGCTTCTCTGCGTGAGCGTCAATCAAAGGTCCCATAAATGCATCTGATGGTGATTTTGTAGGGTGACCAACTTTAATTCTCTCTGTGAGGGCCTTAAACTGAGAGATAAACTCCTGCTCAATTTTACGGTGAACCAGGATCATAGAGGTCGATGTACAACGTTGACCAGAAGTCAGAAAGCAGGCACGTAAAAGTTCAGGCAGAGCGTGAGAGATATTCGTATCGTGATGGATGATCGTAGAATTTTTTCCACCGAGCTCCAGGGCCACCATTTTTCCCATATCTTTATAGGTATTTTCCAGGATTTTGAGACCAACTCCTCTTGAGCCAGTAAAGAAGACACCACGGATGCGTTTATCGGAGGTGAGCTTCCCTGCGGTGTGGCCTGTGCCATTGATAAAATTGATAACCCCTTCAGGAAAGCCAGCAGCATGAAAACACTCCATCATCAGCTGAGCTGAGTAGATTGTTTTTTCTGAAGGTTTAAAAATAATGGAGTTACCCGCTAGAAGGGCCGATAGGATCTGGCCGTTTGCAAGGTGGCAAGGAAAGTTGAAGGGGCCAATAATAAAACATGGCCCGAGAGGTTTATAAACTACGTGCCCATCTATCTTAGGCATCACGTCTTTTATTGTTTCTTGCTTGATACGCTCAAGAGAGTCAGTAATCGTAACGGTGACCTTGCTGTCCAGCGCTGCTGCTTCTGTGCGAGCTTCCCAAAGTGGTTTTCCCACTTCCAGGGCCAGGGCCACAGCTATTTCTTCCTTGCGGGCCCGTACTGCTTCTTGATATTTTTTCAGGAATACGACTCGTTCTGCAAAACTCAGGCGGCGCCAGGTTTCAAAACCCTTTTGGGCCGATTCCACAACTAGTTCAACATGATCATAAAACGAGCCAGCTTCCCAAAGTTTGAGCGTCGTCTCTCCGGGACAGGTTTTTAAAATCTTCTCCTGAGCAGTGCTCAGGTTAGCTAACCCGTTAGGATGAGAGAAGCGACCGTTAAAGTAGTCACCTTTGAGGAGCATTTGCATACCAGTCCTTTGAACTTTTTATGAGCAACATCATACCATAATACGGAGAGTTAATGCTAGAATAGGTCATCTAGAAGGAGTCATTTATGACAGTTAAAACTTTACCAGCTTTGTTGGACAAGATGTGGAAGGACTATATTGAGATTAACCCTCTTGCCCAGAAGATCTCGGATCTTTTTGTGCAAGAAGGAGAGACCATTCAAAATGATCACATTGCCCTCAGAACTTTTAATCATCCAAGAGTTTCAGTGGATGTCATGGCCCGCCCTTTTATCCAGGCCGGATACACCTATGGAGGGGATTACCACTTCCCTGAAAAAAAACTCTACGCAAAACACTACCAACATGCCGATACCACACTGCCTAAAATCTTTATTTCAGAACTTAAACTTGAAGAATTCTCACCTGCTTTGAATAAAACTGTTAATCGATTGATTGAAGAAATTCCGGCCGGCAAAGAGCTGGAGTATGATTTCGTTTCAGGTGGTCGCCCATGGAATGTCTCAATTCAGGACTACAATGAACTTATGAAAGAAAGTGACTACGCCGCTTGGGTTGCTGCTTTTGGTTACAGACCCAATCATTTTACTGTTTTCATCAACGTGCTTAAAAAGTTTTCAGATATTGTTTTTTTGAATGACTACCTGAAAGGCAAGGGCTTCAAGCTCAATGCCAGTGGTGGGGAAGTGAAGGGTTCAAAAGAAGTTTGTCTTGAGCAGTCTTCAACTCTCGCCAACAATATTGAAGTGAGTTTTGCAGACGGTAAACTAACCATTCCGGCCTGTTATTACGAATTCGCAAAACGCTACCCATTAACCGATGGAAAACTCTATCAAGGGTTTGTTGCAGCGTCGGCAGATAAGATTTTTGAGAGTACGAGACAAGGCCAATAATTAAATAGTGGTCATGGCACTTCTGACGGCAAGTTCAAGACTTAAAAAATTGGGTTTTGTCAGAAGATCCATGGCCCCTAGATCGTGGGCCTGGCGTTTAAGTTCAGCAGAGCCGTGACCAGTGTAGAATATAAAGGGCACTGTGAGCCCTAGAGCGCGGGCGTTCTCGATAAATTTCAGACCATCCATAACTGGCATTTTTACGTCAGAGACGACACAATCAATTTTCTGAGTCTTGAGGATCTGAAGTCCTTCTTCTCCATTATTAGCAATAAAAATAGTATGGGCCTCATCTTCAAGAAGCTCTTTCATATTTTCTGATAAATCTATTTCATCGTCGACGATTAGCAGGTTGCCTTTCATACTCCACCTTTAACTTGTCTATTATAGCCAGAAATCTCCTGAGAATCATGGAAAAAGATTTCTTAAACTTTATTACTGATTCGTTTTTTCTTGGGTGTTGTCTAAAGGTTGCGTATAGATTCGATCATAATCTTCTTCCAGGCGGGCAGCGAATTCTATTAATACGTAATCATCTGATAATTCAGTTTTTTTAGGCTCCCGGGAGCAGGAAAAAGCACTTAAAAAGCAAAACAACATGAATGTCCATCTTTGCATTATTTTTTCTCCTTGAGCTTTTTAACCAATGGCTCAAGTTCCTGAAAAAAATCAGATTCTCTAAGCTTAAATTCATCAGGAAAGTTATCAAGTTCCTGAAGTTGAATCTTAAGTTTATGTATAGGTCCGGCTATGCGGTGAGAGACGATGAAGCCAATTCCAAGGAGCAGAAGTAAGTTTATGATGGCCAGTCCAATAAACAAAGCGTCAAGGTCCTGCTTCTGATTTCCTAAAAACTTGAAGAAAACATGCCCCTCGGGAATTCCAACTTTGATCGCCTTCTCTTTCATTTGCCAAAAAAAGAGAAAAGTTGTGGAGTATAAACTGATGGTGGTGAGAAAAAAAAGCGCCACAAAATAACTCATGAATCTGAATTGAAAACGCGGATTGATAAAAAGATTTTTTAACTGCCGGGGTGTTTGATCCGCTTTAAACATGATGAAATTCCTGGGTGAACTTAAAAGACCTATTTTTTCTTTGAGATTTTCTTTTTCTTGGCTTCTTTAGCACGAAAGGAAACAAATCTTATATTATCACCCAAACGGAGTTTGAGGGCAGCCGCCGCGACTCCTGAGATTTTATAACCACCGGACTTTAACTTAACAACTCCACCTAGAACGGCACGGAAATTAGAACTCATGCGGGCTATGATAAAGATTTCAGATTTAAAAGGCTTGTCACTGATTTCGGTAATTTCACCCACGACACTTTCTTTAATGGAGCGGATGTTATCCAGATCGGCAATAAGAACAGGTCCGGGTTCAAAAATTCCTACAAGACCTGAAAACTTAAAACCTTCCTGTTCGAGAATTCGTTTAGCGGGCTCAGTATTGGGGTGAACCTTTCCAATCACAAATTCTGCATCCTCAGGAAGAAGATTCGCAATAATAGGGGATTTAGGCATCATCTCTTCGATGAATTTTTTGTTTTTTACAGACAAATAATCTGCGGTGGGGAAATCAATTTTAAAAAAGTTTTTTCCTACTGCATCCCAAAATGGCGAGTGACCTGAATCATTAACCATGCCTCTCATTTCAGCAATAACCTGGTCCTCAAAGTACTTTCTATTTTCAGCAATAAACAGAAAGCGGGAAAGCGAAAGGAATCTGCCATTCTGAGCATTTCGGTAGTCAGGATGAAGGTATAACGAACAAATTTCTGCCGGCCCATTGTGAATAAAATGAAAGTGAAGGGAAGTGATATCATTTTTCACATGAATGAGTTTTGATTCATGATGTGTCTTCTCGACGCGGTAGAAATAGTAAGGCTCAAAACCACCAATCTTTGAGATGATGGCGCAAACACCTACAATTTTTCCTGTAAAGAGCTCTTCCATGACAAATAAATAGTCTTCGCCCCTTGGGACTTCTTCACGGTGAGCAAAACTGTGCTCAGACAAGCGAATCCGTTTTTTTAACACTTCAGGATCGCGAGGAAGGGACGTGAGACCGTGACCGGATTTTTCCAGTAGCTCCATCAACCCATCAATATCTTTTCCCGTGATAGGGCGAATAATAAACATTAAGCCATCTCAATCAGTGTTTTTTCAATTAAAGCACACACATCATCAATGTGTTTTGGTTCAGTTGCCATTATAGGCATGAGAAATCTCACGCGCGTGGGAGCTGAGCCGGCCATAAACGAGAGGGCACCATTATCAAATAGTTTCATGGTAAAGGCTTTTGATTTCGCCTCATCACCATTAAAGACAGTCATCGCGACCATCGCACCAATTCCATAGGGCCCGGAGAGTTTGTCGGGATATTTTTTGGCCAGCTTTTCCAGGTGGCCTTTGAAGTGCTCGTGAAGTTTTTCAATCTTCCCATTTTCTCCCAAGTCCCCGCCGTTAACCATTTCATTGATAATGTAGTTGGCAGCTGCAATTTGAGAAGAGGCTCCGGTAAAAGTCTGGGAGATGAGCCCTGCTTTTGGTTTGTGGTCGTCTTTAAAAAGAGTGGCACAGACTTGAGAGTTCTTTCCGATGGCCACCACATCTGCGTATTTATCCAGCTTGAAATATTGAAAGCTAAAAAGTTCGCGGGTTCTGGCAAATGTTTGAACTTCATCGATGAAAACGGAGATGCTGTTTTCCTGGCAAACTTTAATTAAGGCTTCAAAGTATTCAGTGTGGCCAACCCATGAGCCATTCTCGCCCTGGATAAGCTCCATCAAAAAGCCCGCGTGTTGACAAGGAAAGCGGGTGATGGCTTTTTTCATCGCGTAGACAGCTTTCTCAATAGAGCCTTTATGGTCTTCGGCATTGTAGAAAGGGATATAATCGACATCGATAGTTTTTGGAAGTCCCTGGCGGTAAGCCGCTTTATCAGTGACCCACGCCATACCTAAAGTTCTGCCTGAAAAACATTTTTCAAATGAAAAAAATCTTGCAGCAGGGAAGCGCTTTTGAAGAATAATTTTAAAACCGTTCTCGTTGGCCATGGCACCCGAGGTCGTTAAAAATACATTCTTGGTCTCTGCTCCGTATTTACAGGCCTGAGTTGAAATTAATTCAACCAGTTTCGCGCTATCAGTGTTTTGCTGAAGGTGACCATTCATGACAGTGTTTGAAACGGCACCATCAATTTGTGCATTCACCACACCAAGGTGAGAGTGACCCATGTAGTGCACACCAATACCTGTGATAAAATCATACTTCACAGAACCATCAGCTAATTCCACCAGAGGCCCATGCCCAATCCCTGAACCCAGGTAATTGTAAAATAGAGCTCCCCCACGGTAATCGGCCATCTTCTTTAGAAGTTGATCGTAACTTTCTTTAAGTTCCGGATTCCCCGGCTTCACACCAGTGATTTGAGATTGGTGTTCCTTCAAGGCATCTTGAATTAATTTTTTAGCTTCTTTCAAACGAGGATCCGCGAAAAAGCCGTCAGCTACAGTCTTGGCCATATAAGCTCCATAATAAATGATGTTCTCTATAGTTTTCGGCAGTTTAAGTTAGAGACTTAATGTTTATCAAGAACAAAGCTGAGGATTAATCATGACCGGGAGAGTCGGCTATTTTTAGATCAGGATCTCCTGCAAAAGAGCCGATAAATTCTCTATGAAGCCTCTTCTTATACTCCTTTTATCTACAACGACAGCCTGGTCAGCTTCCGGGATCAAGGGATCTGTCCATTCGCCGGATAGTTGCAGTGGTAAGGTGATGGTTTGGCTATCGCTGGATAAGGATAATTATAAAGAGCGCTTACTTTTAATGCATACCGAAGTACCAAAAGAGGGAACCTTTCAATTTTACCTGAAGCCCGGAAACTATCAACTGCGTGCTTCTGATAAAACAGGCTGTGAGTTTCTGGAGCGGGTTAAGCTCACGGATAGTGTGAAGACTGTTAAAGTGACTTTGGTGAAAAAATGAAAACCATTCTTTCATTGCTGATGATTCTATTTGCGTTTAGCTCGCATGCTTGTCTTGTAAATCAAATAAGAATTTGGGAGCCGATCTCTGGATATGCCTGTGTTCAGAATTACCCAACACCCCCTGCAGACTGCATTGTTTGTCAGCAGAGTTATCAGAATACGATAAATCCTATTTGGTTTAACCAGTTTCCCACGGCCATTTTTAATCCTCAGCCTCAACCCTGGTGGGCGACACAGGGAAATTTCTTTTACCCTAACTTTAATTACCCAGGAGTCTGGAATAATAATCAGATTGATGTGAATTACTACCCTGGGCAAGGACAAGTGCACGCTATGAAGCCTAACGTCTATGTGGAAAGTATACATAATGAGAAGAAGTTTACTTTCTCATTTACCGCTCCAGACCCGAGTTTTATTTCTACAACGCCTATGCTGGATAATAAAAATTCCTGGAAAGGTAAGATTATCAATAAAGACCGCTTTGAAGTTGAAGACACAATTTATGATTATTTATTTTATGATATCCGACTTCCAAAAGAAAAAATGCAGTTTGAGCGCGGAACTTGTGCCACCCGTGAAAACACTATTGTCTGGATGCTAGAAGACTTACTTAAGATGTCTTATCCGGCCATCGCCCTTCAGGATTTTGAAGAACATTGGCGGGTTAAAATTCCAAATTATCCTTACTTTTGTATTTATCCTCAGTACAACAATGAGCTTGATCCCACTCTACCTGTTGTCATTTCTGTGGATCAGGTTCGTTTCACAAGGAGTCTCTATGTCCTTGTTCCCCATCAAAAAGCGCCGGACCTCGATGACCCTCAGATAGTCCCATTGCCGGCCAATGATCCTGCGGAATTTCGCCCAAGTGGTTTAATTAAATACGAGACCATGTTCAAGGAGTGGGGAGTGGCTTTTTTAGGGGAGTAAACCGCGGGTTATGCGATGAGTCTTTGTTTGACTTTATTGACTGGATTTGAGACCTATCAGCCCTACTACATAGAGGATGATACTGATGATCTCAAACAAGATTTTAGCCTTCGTTTTTTTCTCTGTATTTGCTCTTCATTCTGCTCACTCTGCCCATCATTTTACTGAAGTTTATTCTGACGGCTCAAGTTGGAGAGTTGATCACTTCCAGATAGAGTCCGGCAAACTTCAGGAATTTGTAAGATCACATTCCTTTCCTTATGAAGCCCAGGCCAGGCAATTCGCCTCCGGGATAGAAAAGGTAAATTCATCAAAATCCCTTTCATCAATCAAGCTGGTTAAGACCGAAAAAAACACCATTCCTTTATGGGCTGTTAAAAATGCCTGGAATGATGAGTGGGAAGAAAAATACTCAAAATGGATTTCAGAAAATCTAGATCAAAACTTTTTTATTAAATATCAGTTGGCCACTGACTGTGCTGATGTGGCGTACGCTTTGAGATGGATTTTCGCTCGTATTAACAATCTTCCAGCAGTGGCAACCCTTGCGGGATCTGGTGTTGAGGTCAGTCATCTCTCTGCTAAAGCAGAATGGGCAAATCTTTCTACATCAGTTGAATGGAATAAAGATCAGCGCTTCCTTGCCGCACTTAACTGGCTTTTGGATAACGTCTACACCGGCACACTTTACAAGGATACTTATCCGGTTGCTCTGACTCATAAAAAGATTGTTGCTGGACTCATCAACCTACTGGGTGGGCATACGGAAATTTTCAACAAGGTTTCTTATTCTCAAGATGATTTACCACTTCAGGTAGTGAGTTCAACCATGCCTCGAGCCGTGAGAGAACTTCATGCAAGACCCTTTTTCGATAATAAGGTTACAGATAGGGCTGATGGAGGCTTAGTCGCTTTCAGATGGCCCACTCCTAAGGGATCCGGTTGGAGTGCTATCGCTAAAGAGTCTATGCCTGATTATTCTTTGGAGCAGTATCAGGATACAATTTGCGAAGATGAATTCTCATTCGCCAGATGCCTCTTTAAAAAACTTGGCATGAGTTTTAAGCCTGAGCTTGTTTTCATCAAGACCACCAAGGCCCTTGAAGATTCTATCAAATCCCGGGAAGGAATTGTTAATAGTGGTTATGCTTATTGCCAAACTCATGACTGTTCCCCTGGAACAGTTGGTTGGGAAGATTGGGGAACACCTTCACGTGATAAGAGATTGAAGCAAGCTTTTGAATCTGCCAAGAATCTCTCATATTCAGTTGACCATGATAATGAGTTTTATCAGTGGCTAAAGAAAACAAAAATCAGCTCTGATCCCACTTCACCGAACTACGCCTGGTTTAGTGATCGATTAAAAAGTGGTCTCGTTTCTTATGATCCCCGTAATATTCCCGCTGCCAGATGGGCCATAAATTCAGAAGCCATCAGAATTACCGTCAATAGCGTTGTAAAAAATGGTGAGGAGCTCAGGAAAGTTCTGATCGATAAAGCACAAGGCTGTCGAGACAATGCTAACCAATGCCGAAAATCAGAAAAAGACTTTCAGGAACTCTCGACCGTTGAAGTTGATGCCCATGTGAAAGGAATTCTCAGATCGTGGAATGAATTTTGTACTTTCGAAAAATGCTCTTTAGACTCTCAGATGGATGCGATTTACGAACAGGTCTGGAAACAATCTCCACTTCCATGGGAATCTCTCGAGCAGCGATATGGTCGGGGTGACCAGACTAAGGATGCCCATTTCTTACGGGCCAGCTATATAGCTCCCGCCTTTGAGAACTACTTAATCCTCGATGGCTCTAAGCTCTACGATATTCAATCAAGAAAGATGGTTAACCTTCCTATCCCGGTTAAGAATTTGGGAATGCTAGAGGAGCTTGGGGTTATGTTTGCGTTTGATGGACTCGACATTCATCTTCTGAACTCAGATCTTCAGGTTACAGCAACCGTTAAAACCAACATCAAATCAACCCTGATACAGATAAGAAAAATTTCCAAAGATATCTACCTGATAATCAGACCAGAGTTTCAGGGTGGACCGGCACCCACTCCTGAGCAAAAGCAGGAAGCCTGGCTGGTGAATTTTTCTACCTCTAACTCCGAGTACTTGGGACTATTTGAGCAGTTAGTTTCAGACCAAAGAAGTGATTCAACCCATATAATACTTCAGGGATTGGAAGTTACTAAACTGATCTCTTACTCAGACAACAACTTTGCGATCAGAGATCTTGCCCCTTTCGAAGGAAATGTGAGGTTCCTTGCAGCACTTAAGGACAAAAAGTATCTTCTAACAACTGAAGGGCGTGAGAAAAATATTCTTTATGAATTAGGCCCTCAAGGCTTAAGAATCCTAATGGAATCCGATTACTATTTTAAAACTTTCCGGGTTAACGACGAGTTTATTTTTGTCTCACAATACGGAGTAGTAGAATCGATCTCGCTACTGATTGATTCCAGCGGAAATATCCAAGAGTTCGGCGAAGAGATGGAAATGGGTCTTTCCATTTCTGATACTCAGCAGTTTATGACGATCACCAAAAATAATCGAAAGGAACTTTCAATTATTGATCTCGATGGAATCAAACCGCTTCCTGTGGTGATCCGTGAAAATGAAATAATGATCGGTGCTACTACTAAATGGATTTCCATTGCTAATCCCGCAGGGGGAAGGACTGTCTCTTTTGATGGTCAGATCCTTGAGCATCAGCACCTGATGTTCAAAGGGACTTGTGGACAGTTCTTTACCTCGGCCTGTAAGGACAATGGTGAACTCGAAGTTAATTATTTCCCCGCTGACTTCAGTGGAACCCGGGTTGATCTTAACCAAGTTGTGCGGGCGGACAATAAACAAAGCCTGATCTATTTGTTAGCGGAAGGATCAGATGATTTTGGGTTCGGTTTTGGGAGTGGTAATGGTGGTTACCGCTGGAAATCTGAGAAAGGATTCGAAATCAGACTCAGTGACTACGCCCTGTACTGGTTCCCTAAGTAGACTGACTTAATACCTGCACTGCATAATTCGAGGGCATTTCATTGCCCTCAAATCCCTCTTGTGATACTCATAACCTCCAATCTTTTTAATGATTTTAACTAGCTGCTGGCCAGTGGAGATTCTATGAGTTTAAAAATCGTCAAACACCATGATCTAAAAAAAACCGATAAAAAAACACTCGAAAAGTGGTTAAATCTTTTGATCCTAGGGCGCATGATCGATGAACGCGCACCAAATTATCTTAAGCAGGCCCTTGGTTGGTCTTATCACGCTCCCTACGCAGGTCACGATGGAATTCAACTTGCTATCGGTCAGGTCTTCGATAAAAAAACCGATCACTTATTTCCTTACTACCGTGACATGCTTACCGCTTTGTCAGCTGGTCTTACTGCAGAAGAGCTAATCTTAAACGGTATTTCTAAGGCTACGGATCTCTCTTCTGGTGGACGTCACATGTCTAACCACTTTGCTAAGCCTGAATGGAATGTTCATAACGTTTCTTCATGCACAGGTAACCACACCCTTCACGCTGTGGGTGTTGGCCGTGCTATGAAGACTTATAAGCACAAAGGTGTTTCAATTTCTTCTCAAGGTGAGTCTTCAGTTTCTGAAGGGTACTGTTACGAAGCGATTAACGGTGCGGATAGAGAGAAGCTTCCTGTGATTTTCGTTTTCCAGGATAACGGTTATGGAATTTCAGTTCCTAAAGCTGACCAGACTTCAAACGAAATGGTGTGTGATAACTTCGTTGGTTTCCCGAACCTCAAAATTATCAAGTGTGACGGTAAAGATATTTTTGATTCTATGAATGCGATGATCACTGCCCGTGATTACGCCCTTAAAAATTCTGTGCCTGTTATCGTTCACGCTATGTGTGTTCGTATAGGGAACCACTCGAACTCTGATAACCACGAGTGGTACCGTGATGAGAAAGAGCGTGCAGATGCCAAAGCTCAGGATCCTCTGCCGAAATTTAAAGAAGATCTAATTAAGGCAAAAGTTTTTACTCAAAAAGAAATTGAAAAGATCGAAGCAGAAGCTAAGGCGACTTTACTTGATGCTCACTCAAAAGCTGTTAAAGCTCCAAATCCAACTCCGGAATCAATCTTTGACTTCGTAGTTCCTGAACCATACGTTCCACAAAAATACACGGATGGAACTCATTCTCCCTCTGGCGAGCCGATGAAATTCATCGACTCACTCAATGGAACTCTTAAAGCTGAATTCCGTCACAACCCTGATACTTATATCTGGGGACAAGACGTTGCTAATAAAGAGAAGGGTGGAATCTTCAACGTTACAAAAGGTATGCAGCAGGAATTCGGAAAGAGCCGCGTATTCAACGGTCCGATTGCTGAGGATTATATTCTTGGAACCGGTAACGGAATGTCACGTTTTGATGAAAAAATCCGCTGTGTGGTTGAAGGTGCTGAGTTCGCCGATTACTTCTGGCCTGCGATGGAGCAAATGGTTGAGACCTCTCATGATTACTGGAGAAGTAATGGAGCGTTTTCACCAAACCTAGTGATTCGTCTGGCCTCTGGTGGATATATTGGTGGGGGTCTTTATCACTCTCAAAACCTTGAAGGTACACTTTGTACTCTTCCTGGGATACGTGTGGTTGTTCCGGCATTCGCTGACGATGCTGCTGGTCTTCTAAGAACTGCCATGCGCTCTAGAGGGACAACAGTCTACCTTGAGCCTAAAGCTCTCTATAATGCAAAATACGCCATGACTCCGGTTCCGGAAGATTTCGAAGTTCCGTTTGGTAAGGCCCGCACTCGTCGTGAGGGGACTGATCTTTCAATCATCACTTACGGAAACACTGTGCACTTCTCGCTCGAAGCAGCTGAGGCTTTGGCAAAAGAAGGAATTGAAGTTGAAGTGATAGATCTTCGTTCATTAAACCCACTGGATACAGATGCTATCATTGCGACGGTGAAGAAAACTCACCGCGCTCTGGTTGTTCACGAAGACAAGGTCTTTGGTGGCTTCGGCGGAGAGCTGGTAGGTATCATCAATGAGCATGCATTCGAGTACCTGGATGCGCCAGTCATGCGTGTTGGTTCAACCTTCACTCCGGTTGGATTTAACCGGATTTTAGAGAGGGCCACACTGCCTGATGTGAATCGGATTTTGGTCGCAGCTAAAAAACTTGCCCAATATTAAACACTTAGGCCCTCTTCGGAGGGCCTTTTTTTTACCTCGGTAAAATCTTTACGCGGGGTGGCTAAACTCCTGCAATTAACCTATATTCCCGCCAGCTTTATAAATTAACGAGACCTCTCTAAGGAGAATTCAGATGAAAAAAATTCTGGCACTTGGAAGCTTATTGCTTTCACTCAACGGACTTGCTCAATCCTATATGATTCTAGATAACGGTGTGACCTTGACTATTGATAGGCCTGGTCTTGTTTATGATTTCAGTCATTTCATTATGCCTGTTAAAGTAACTCTCTCTGGTGGTCAGTTCCTGGCAGAAGAGGGAAAACTTGTGACGATTGATTCACAAGGTTTTTTGTACCGTAAAGATGAAAAGGTCCCTTCTAGAATCAAAGGTAAAGGAAACAACTACATCATCGCAGACAATGGTGCTTTGATGACTTTCGATTTAAATGGTTTCTTCTATAAATTCGATAAAGAAGCTTCTACGAAAAAATCTCTCATTCACGGAGGGAACTTCTTTACTGTTAAACCTGAAGACAGAAAGCCTCTGGTTGAGCTCTATACACTGAATTCTCTTGGAAATTATTTCAAGTTAAATGTTGCTGGTTTAAATCCTGCCGAAATAACTGTTGCCGGTGGTACTTATTTTCAAACAAGTAAGGGTGTTACTTATACTATTACTAAAGATGGATTTGTATTTGCTAAGCCGGAGATGAAAGTTGGTGCTATCAAAAAAATTGGCGGAAATTTCTTCGTTGATTCTAACAATGCCCTCTTTACAGTTTCTGAACTCGGCTACCTGATGCTTCCAATCTTGCCTGCAAATCTGATAATTAACAGCATCGTAAAAGTGGGTCAGAACTATATGATCGACTCTTCAGGCAGAGTGTTCGTTGTAGATAATCTAGGTGTGATTAATGAAAGAACGGTCAACCATGATTTAAGACGGACAAAAGTTCTCTCAATCTAAGCTCTCAATTTAGGCCGCTTTATGCGGCCTATTTTTTTTCCTTACATCAGCACATCTGGTCAGTTCAAGCCGCTCTCCATTGATCTTTTTTCTCACCGCTCTGTTAAAGCTAACTTCATAAATAACCTCTGAGCTTAGCGAATATCTAATGTATTAATTTTTACGCACAATTTTAGCTTTAAGAGTCACCTTAAGGAAACACCCGGCCATTCGCGCACTTACCATTGTTTCAATAAACTCCATGCTGCTGTATGGAAAAATACGAAAACACTCTGTATAGTTCGCCCCAGGTTTTTACTACCAAGGAGTTTCATGATGAAAAACGTTTTATTCTCTGCTTTACTCGCACTTTCCTTCAATGCTTTCTCACAATCTTACTTTGTTTTAGAGAACGGCGTTACACTTTCTGTAGACACTCAAGGTTATGTATATGACTTCAGTCACTACACACCGGTTGCACGAGTGACAGTTAAAGGTGGTCAGTACATCGTTGAAGATTCAAATGTGATTGTTACTGTTGATGAACAAGGTAGCCTATTCAGAAAGTATGAACTTCTGCCTAAGCAAGTTGTTGGTAAAGGGATCAATTACTTCATTGGTGACAATGGAACCATCTACACTATGGACACCATGGGGTATGTGACCATGACTGAAGATGATGCGAAAATGAAGACAGTGAATAAATTTGGTGGGAACTTCTTTGCTACGGATGATGAAATCTTCGTGGTTACAAATGATGGCCGATACGTTTCAGCTGCACTTGAAGGTCTTAAGCCAGCAGATATCATCACTTTCGGTGGAAACTACTTCATGACAAACCGTGGAGTTCTATACACAGTTACTTCGGATGGAAAAATTATCAGTAAGAAACAAGACCGCGTAGGAATTATTGTTAAGAAGGGTGGAAATTACTTCGTTGATACCACGGGTATGATCTATACAGTTGCTCAGGATGGAACACTAAAGCTTCCAGCTATGCCAGTTTCTCTTCGTATTCAGGCCATTTCTAAACTTGGCTCAACTTATTTCATGGATGGAGCTGGAAAGCTTTTCACTGTGGATAAAGATGGTAACATTTTTGAAAGATGGATTAACTATGATTTGAAAACGACTAAGATTATTTCGTTGTAGCTATTCTTAAAAATGAGACGAGAGAGTTTCTTTCTCGTCTCATTTAACTAATCCAACTAATCAATTATCGTTGCTCAGTCTTACAAATTGATCATTTCTTCAAACACATTAACGCCACTGTCAATTTCTAAGTAGCTTAATCCAGCAAAAGCTCCTAAAGCACCAAATGAAACTTCTGCTTTAACACAAAGACCTGTTCCTAAATAAACACCTGCCGAAGCACCGGCCACTATTCCTGCGACTCCACTTGTAACGCCTATGCCTTTAAAACTCTCAGTCCCACTGAGACAGATATAACCAGCTGCTTTTGAGTGAGTTCCCCAATAGAGACCTGGACCGAATACCCATTCATTAGTGTCTCCCCAACATTTTCTTTTGCCATACAGAAGAAGGTGAACATCAGCTTCATCGCCTAAATCCCCAATATCTTCAACACCATTTGCACATCCAAAAAGAATGAGTCCGACACTAGCTACTTTTCGGCCTATTTCTTGCTTTAATGGAAATGTACTAGCTAAGGTTTGATCTTTAATTAATTCTTCGTGTATGTACTGAACGAATTTAATTTTTTTCTCATTTTTGGCCAGTGGTTTCTGAGCATTGTTTTTATATCTCTGGAAGGCCAAGTTTACAGCATTGATGAGTCTTATTTTGTTTTCATACTTTAACATACGTAAGGCAATTTCTTTTGTGGTCAAGCCGTTGGCATGAACCTTGTTCAAAAACTCTTCATCTTTTTTAGAGAACTTAGAAACTAGTTTATAAAGAGGTTTAATTTCTTTATCAATTTTCTTAGAATCTTCTTCATTACCTAAAATCTTTGTTATTTTTAAAATCTGCTTGATATCTTTTTTGATTCGGACACGTGTGGAATCTTGTGTTAAATCCTCTTCAAATAGTTTTCTTTCTAGTCGTTCCGTGTGGACTTGAATCTCATTTGAAAAATGTTTCACAATATCCTCGCACATCGCTCCCTTAGGCACGCTCCGGCAAATTTCGTTAGACTTTTTACATGTTTTAGCAATTCGATGAAGCTTTTTTTGTACATCCGCTGGGCATACTTTCGGAACCTCAGAACGTATGTTGGTTGAAATCAATCCAAGGACAAAGGCGATACTTAAAAATTTTAACTTCATCTGAATTCTCCAATGTTAGGGCCTGTCTTTAACTATTATCGAATTAAATGAAAAAAAATGAATCTATCAGCTGAATAATCCGTGGTCAGAATTGTCCACGTTGACAAAGAAATAACTACTTGGCCGTCGAAGCTCTGTTTTAAGACTATGTAAATATTCTCTACTCCTCTTAGTAAAAGGTAGTTATGGATTAATCTCTAGCTATGAATATCGAGACTAAAAAAAGAAATTCGAACAGGGATGATTTATCTCTTCCTATTCATCTGCTTATTCTTCGTGAAGAACTCGCTCGCCGCGTGAGGTCCAATCCTAGTTACTCATTAAGAAGCTTTGCCAAGCAACTTGATTTAGACGCCTCACTTCTCTCAAAAGTTTTAAACAATTCTAGAAATCTTAGTTCAAAAATGGTTAAGCAGCTTCTTGAAAAGCTTCAACTTTCTGAAATCGAAAAAGAAATTTTTTGGAAGTCTTTCATTCGTTCTAAAGAGAAGCTCCCTTCTTCTGACAAAGTTAAGAGGGTGACTCAATTAGAGAGACATCTTGAACAGGATCTCTTCAAGGTCATTGCAGACCCCTATCATTATGTCTTGGTTGAAATGTCTCGCATCCAAAGTTTTAAATCCGACATCGATTGGATTAGTCATAAGCTTAATTTACAACGTGACGAAGTAACGTCTGCTATTGAGCGACTTGTACAATTAGGCATGTTAATTAAAGAGGGCAGTGAACTCAAACGAAGTCCGGGTCGATTTACTACAAAAGATAAAAGTATCACTGATACTGCCCATAAGTATCATCAACGGAAATTGTTAGAAGATGGAATACAGGCGCTAGAGAATGTTCCTATTGAAAAACGTAATCAGACTTCTATGACAATTGCTATTAATCCTCATAAGCTGCCTTTGGCGAAAGTTATGATGCAAGAATTTATCAATCAACTCGCCGATGTCCTTGAAACTGGACCCCTTGAAGAAGTTTATCAAATTACGCTTAGCCTATTCCCGGCCATACAAGATTCTAATAATAAGGTTGTCTCATGAAGTACTTTATCTGCTTTTTCCTTTTTTTATTTTCATTCACTACTTTTGCGGGGGGATGCGGAGGGCATGGCGGCGATAGTTATAGCCTGGAGTTTTACCGTATCGGAAAATATCTAGCCCAAGAGTTTACCTCATGGCGACCTGAAGACTTTTCTAAGCTCAGTATAAAATTCAACCCTAAGCAATTTGAATTTGCAGTTGAAAATACGCGTATTGTTTCAACTGCAAACCCACTTATCCTGCTTGATAGAGAAGTTGATGCCATAAATCGTTCTAGTGAGGGATCTAATATCATAGAATTAAACCGGATTCGTTGGGACTCTCAAAAACAAAATCGCCTCCTCAGGATGGGAATTGTTCTTCATGAATACCTAGGAATCCAAAAATCGCTTTTCGGTAGCGGAGAATGGGACAATTATGTCCTTTCTTCGCAATTACTAGATCTTTATGAAGCTCGCAATGTCTTAGACAGTAGAGTTAATTTTAAGCGTCAGCGCTCTACTATTGCCGCAAGATTTGCGGAGTCAAAAGTTGTTCCTGATTTTCATGTATCTTCTTCTTTTCCTTTGAGCTGTGTGGAGTATTCAGCCCTTGAGGATGACTCAAGTACTTATGTTCATTTTGATTCATTTATCCTGAAAGAAAAATCTAACCAAGGTAAATGGATGAGTTCTGCTACACAAAGGGTATTAGATACGCATATTGAAAGAGTGTGGAGAGATGAAGACCCTACTGAGAAAATAGATACGCCAAAAAGTCTCATTAAAGAATATATCCGCCAAACACCCGATGGCGATTTGATATCCGAAGTCACTACTGATTATAAGTACGAAGGCCAACCAGCCTCTTCCATCGATCCGAAAAGAGGTGTCCTGAGCTACTTTTATTGTTCCCGCCTGGGTAGTCAGACTCAGGCAATGACTAAATACATGTACGACTCCCTAACTCCTATTTTGGATCTTCCGAATAGTTCGAATTATGAAAAGTTTTTGAAGGAGCATAAAAAGCTCGCGAATGGATCTTCTTTTAAAAAATGCTTAAAGGGAGATAATAGCAATTGCCTAAAATTGATTAAAAAAATGGACAACTTCACTTTAGCTGATGAAGCGATTCTCGTTGCGAATGCCAAGCAAAACATAAAAGGAATCAATGAGTGGCTCGATAAACTAGACCACAAATCAAATGCAACAGCATTGAAGCCACTATCAGATCTCTATACTTCGTTTGTTGCGCACCAGAATTACGTTCAGGGGTTACTTAACTTTAGAAATCCAGATGCTAATCAAGCAGATTTTGGACTTGGAAACTTTCTTGAGGGATTAGAAACGAGACTCCCAAAGGCGTATGAAACGGCCAAGTATACTTTTTCAAAAGAGCTTGAGGATATCCAAATGAAGAGCGTCCGTAGTTTTCAGCCCTGACATAATAAAATGGGGACTAGGAAATTCCAGTCCCCATGAAATGTAATTATTGTTGCTGAGTATTATCTGTCCCAGTCCCTGTGGACTGTTTAGCAGGGGATGTTTCTTTCTTACTACCTCTCAGACCATTATCGACATTTATTTTGTCTGGATCGGAACCTTCGCAGTCTGAAACAAGCTTACCGAAATCTGCTGGGGGAAGTTTTGCTCCATCTTGTTGTGTCTGATGGAGTACGTTGGCTTTAGCAGAGGAGATAAGGGTGTCAACTTTGTCCTTAGCTTCAAAGTTAAAAAGTTTATAAACTTTTTTTGAATTTGCTCCGAGTCTCATATAACTTGCTGAGATGTATTCATTAATCATTGATGAGCATAGACTAGACTTGCAATTTAAAGATGGTGAGTTTCCAAAACAAGCTATTTCAGGACGAAAATTATATTTGTTTTTAATTTCTTTCACTAGTAATGAAAATTTGCTTATATTGTGTGTGAATAAAATTTTTATAGAGTCTACGCATGATTGATAATTATAATCTCTGTAGTATGTTTTCGTTAGTTTTAAATCGTCTTTGGTAAAATACTTGTCTGCTTCCCATCCTAAGAAACCATAACATTGACCATGCTTATTTCCTCTATCTCCTTCCTTTATAAAATCGATTAAACCTTTCTCGTATAAATATTCTTTCGTCTGGGATTCCTTTATCTCTTCACGAAGCTGATTTTGAGTTATATTGAAATTGTCACGTAAAACGTCAGATAATCCTGAGTTAACTATTCCATAAACCTTTGCCTTCATTGCATTTCTTGATTTTTCTAGATCCTCATCGTAGAGACGCTTACTGTTTGTCATCTCACTTTTTATTTTCTCTATCGATTCTTTTATTGAACTCTTACCAATTCCTTCAACCTTAACATTTTTAAGCGCTTCAATTTGTTTTGTATTCGTGGCAAACAGTGTCTCATAGGCTCTCATCTTAGCACCCTGTTCAGTTTCCCAGTCAGAAACGGTTTTTTCTGCTTTATCAATTTCTCCTTGGTAGTAGTCATACTTTACCTTTAGACAGGCATCAACTTCAGCAATATTCTTCTTGATGTCAGGAAAGCAAACCATGAGCTGGTCTCCGCCCTTAACTGAACTAGGTTGAAAACTAGGCAGGTTTTTGAGTTCAGACTTGAGATTTTTCATCTCCGCCTTGATCACTCCTAGCTCTTTGTCATCCTTAGGATTTTGGATGTCGAGCTTTTCGTTTTGAGCAAAAAGACTCATAGAGAAGGTTAAAACGAGTAACAGAATGCTTATTTTCACAAAATACCCCTTAGTTATTACCTTAGTACTCTCGGAATATCTTAGCAGGCGGTTGAAGGAAATCATGGGGGGGGATGCATTATCTGTGGTCATTATTGTCCACACTTATAAGATTACCAGCGCTTCTGACACTAAACTTGGGAATGTATATGAGTCAGAGTTTTTGAATTTTAGATCTGATTATTTCCGGCGCAAGCTTCTGAACTTTTCCAAAAGAGTCACCCTCATCAATCATCAGGATATTATTCTCTTCTTTCATCTGAGGCTTCAAGAGCTCAAAAAAATTGGATATTTCTTTTTCAGTAAGTGAACTTCCTACCAGGACGTATAGAGTGTTGCCAAAATTTTCACTGATAAGGACGTGCGAGCCTTTTGATTCAGACGTTTTGTACGTAGCAGTCAATAAACCATTGAGAAGATAGTCCACATCTTTGTAATAGGTCTTCTCTGCAGTAACTGCATCTTTGGTAAACCAAAGCAGACCCCTGGTCTGAGGTGTTACTGATGAGAGAAGATTACTCATTTCGCTTCAGTTCCTGCTTAAAGATACTATCGAGAATTCCGTTCAGAAACCCTGCTGACTCTTTAGTGGAGTATTTTTTTCCAAGCTCAATGGCCTCATTAATGACAACCTTGCCCGGAACTTCAAGATGATACTTGAGTTCGTAAATCGCCATGATGAAAATGGTATGCTCAATTTTAGAAACTCGGGAGAGCTTCCAGTTTTTTAAATACTTAACAAGAATTTCTTCAACATCATGGTGCTTTTCAAGAATTCCTTTCACCAATGTTGCAACATAGGCCTGGCCTTCAGAGTCCAGTTCAATTCCAAGTGTTTGCTTAAATTCCTGCATGCGTGAGAATATGGCCACTGAATCAAGCTCTTTTTTCTGCTCTAAAAAAGCGGGGAGTTGAAAATGGTAAAGAAATTGAAGACAAAATTCTCGTGCCTCTCGTTTAGTACTCACTGCTATCATCCTTCTGAGAAGTTGGGGCTATTTTGAACTGATTGTACTCATCATGTTTAAGTTCGTTAACAAACTCTTCCACATCCTGGAATTTTCTATACACGGCCGCGAATCGAACATAAGCGACGGGGTCGAGGTGACGCAGGTACATCATTACAAGATTACCTACATCCTTGGAGTGAATCTCTTTATCTGAGATGTCCAGGATCGCCTTCTCGATGTTGTTTATCACCCGTTCGATCTGGATCGTTGAGATCGGTCGCTTTTCGGAAGCTTTTTTAATCCCGTAATTAATTTTTTCTTTGTTGTAGGCCTCACGGCGACCATCTCGCTTAATTACCATCGGCATGGAAAGTTCAATGGTCTCAAAGGTCGTGAATCTCTTCTGACATCCTTCACACTTCCGGCGCCGGCGGATAACACTGCCTTCTTCGGAGTTTCTGGAATCCAAGACTTTTGTATCAGGGGCCGAGCAGTAGGGACATTTCATAATGCAGACCTAGACTAGATGTTGTGTTTATGGGTGATAATTATCATGTGAGGGTCAAGATAGGAAGCTAAATGGCTGATAATATTATTAAGCTTCCTGGCCCATCAGAGAGGATAACCTAAAGAAAAGACGTGAAAAAACCGATCAGAAGTTCAATGAAACTCCTCCTGATTGCAATTTTTACTTTTACCACCCAATTGGCCATCGCTGATACGTGCATCATCATTAGTGGTGCAAAAAAAGATCAGGCACCCGCTCCTGGTCAACCTCCGGCCTTTAAAAATCGTGAGCTCTTAAAAACCGGGACCCTTGTTGCAGGCAAAAGACCATGTGTGGTTGTTAATGGACTGGCCGAACTAAAAGCTTACCTTAAAAGTCATCCCCCAAAAGCGGGCCAGCTGCCAAAGCCTAAGCTCCTCCTGGCCATCGGTGCCCATGGTGGCAAAGATGACAATGGCGTGGTCCGGTTCGATTTTAATGTCGGGGCCCCTTCAGCCAAAGAGATGAGTGACTACATCCAGGGCCTCACAAAAAGTTATCATGTGGGTGCTGTTTTTCATGCCTGCCAGTCAGGTGAAGTCATGAGTAACATTTTACAAAATCAAACAGAAGGCTTTGATCAGCTCTGCTTAGTCACCTCATCTTCAAAGGGAAGAATGTCTTTCTCAAAGTCAGGGGAAGATCTTCTCAGTCAGTTGCATAAAATTGATAAACTCAAAAATCTTGAAGCTGTTTTCAATTCATCCTACAGCGGAATGATCTCATCAGCGAACTGGGAAGAGGTGGGTGTCTCTAAATATCTTCGCGCCAAAACTCAGGAAGAGAAACTAAAGATGGGCCTTGATGTCATTTCAAATATGGATAAAGTCACCCGACCAACTAAAGAATGCAAAACCGCAGGCCAGATAAATTCTGCATTATGTGCCGCTCCTGGAATAAGTGATGCTGTGTATTCGGATCTGCTTCGCGTGGTTGACCCCATTATACCAGTTGCCTCTACAAAAAATTTCCTGTCTGAACTTAGAATGATTCAGGGAATTCACTCCTCAGCGATTGCTAAGAAAGGATTAGATCCCAAAAAAGATAAGAATGTGAAATGTTACGACAAACTCATCAAGGCCTATACTGATGAGTTTGGTGCAGACCTTTCCGGCCTCTTCAAGTGGACAGATTTGGAGAGGTTCAAAAAGAAAATTTCAACAAACACAACTTATACGGGTTGTCCGGTGGAAGATGACTTCGTAGCAGGGTCTCTCACTACGGGTTATAACAAATTTGCCGAGTCTCGTAGCAAACTTTCAAAGATTTATTCCAAAACTCCAGATTGGGGAACAGATAAATTTAACCTCTCTGCTTTTGCCAGTGCCGCCAATCGTGAGTGTTATGCTCCAAAAAATAAGGCACAGATGATCCAAAGTCTTTTGGGTGAGAGCTTTTATGAAGCTGAAACAGAAGTATTTGATGGAGCAGCGGAAGTGGGGGGCTTTAAAGATCTGGTTACTAAAGATAATGTTTTTCGGGTTTCGATGGCAAACTTTTCAGATGAATACCAGCGTAAGGCGATTGAAAAAGTTAAACTAGAAAATCAAAGAGATGAGCTGAGAAGAAAGGCCTGTCGAAGTTTTACCTTTGATGGCTTTCTTAAGGCTCCGCTTAAGCCCTAGAAAGCCACCCAGGTGATTTTTAAATTACTTGGTTCCGCAGGGACCGTCAGTCCATTTTTTATTACCATGGCATTCAGCTTCACAAGAATTTCCATAGTTCACTCCACCAGCACAAACTGGCTGGTAGATTTTGTTACAGTAGCAAGGTTCAATCGTATGAGGGCTTACTGGCTTCGCTTCGCTTTCTGTAACCACAGGCTGCTCAGTAGAAACCACTTCTCCACTCTTGTGGGTGGTGCAAGAAAATAAGGCCAAAAGTAGGAGCCATTTCATATTTTTATCCTTTGATTATCCGTATACCGGAAATTTTACACATAATTCACGAACACTGTTTTTAACTTCTCTCTGAATTTTTTCATCAGTTGGATTTTTAAGGGCCTTAATGATCATCTCTGCCATTAATTTTGTTTCGTTTTCTTTAAAACCACGAGTTGTGACAGCAGGAGTTCCCAGGCGTATGCCCGAAGTGACAAAAGGAGAGCGCTTATCATTAGGCACCATGTTTTTATTGCAAGTGATGTCTACTTTTTCAAGAATCTCCCCGGCCTCTTTACCACTCATGTTGACTGAGTCCGTTTTGAGTAGCACCAAGTGATTATCTGTTCCACCTGATACCAATTCAATACCATTATCCATTAACGTTTTTGCCAGCATCTGAGAGTTTTTTACAACTTGTTCCTGGTACGTTTTAAATGAAGGATCAAGAGCTTCTTTGAACGCAACAGCCTTGCCTGCAATTATATGCTCAAGTGGTCCACCCTGAATGCCAGGGAAGATGAGAGAGTTGAATTTTTTTGCAAGGTCTTCATTGTTTGTAATGATGAGGCCGCCTCTGGGTCCACGCAATGTCTTGTGGGTTGTAGAAGTGACCACATCAGCAACTTCCATCGGAGAAGGATGGATTCCTGCAGCGATCAGACCAGCGATATGGGCCATGTCGACCATAAGAATTGCATCGATTGATTTTGCGATCTGAGAAATTTTTTGGAAATCAATGATCCGTGGGTAAGCCGAAGCTCCGGCAATGATCATTTTTGGTCGCTCTTTTTTAGCAATGTCTTCCATTTGATTATAATCGATAGTCTCAGTCCCTGCCTCCAGACCATAGTGAAGGGCCGAGTAGAGTTTTCCTGAGAAGTTAACCGGAGAGCCGTGAGTAAGGTGACCTCCCTGGGCCAGGTCCATACCAAGGAATTTGTCGCCGTGGTTAAGCATGGCCAGGTAGACGGCCATGTTGGCCTGAGAACCTGAATGAGGTTGAACGTTCGCAAATTTAGCATTGAAAATTGTTTTAAGTCTTTCAATGGCAAGAGTTTCTATTTCATCTACAAATTCACATCCGTTGTAGTAGCGTTTTTTCGGATAGCCTTCAGCATACTTATTTGTAAGGCACGACCCCTGCGCTTCCATAACAGCTTTCGAGCAGTAGTTTTCGGATGCGATGAGCTCCAGACCTAGTTCCTGCCGTTCTTGTTCTTTCTTTATGAATTTAAAGACATCTGGATCTACGTTACTGAGTGAATTTTGCATGGTGAAATGTCTCCGGAAGGGGTTAGCATATTTTAGGGTTTTAAGACGATAATGCCTATTGAAAATGTGGCTTGCGCGCCGTGAAAAGTGCCTGGTTTGCCTGTAAAATCTTCATCGTTTCTCCTTCCACTACTGAATAGGGTTACATTATGTGACCATGACAATTTATGCCCTCATCCTCATTCTGGCCGTGGTCCAATCACTCTTCGGAGTAGGTATCTTGTTGTTTGGAACTCCTATCCTGTTGCTCATGGGGTACGAGTACCAGGAAGCCTTAATGTATCTCCTGCCGGCCTCAGCGGCCATCAGTTGGAGTCAGGTCTGGGACTTCCGTCATGAAAAACTTGATGGTGGTTACCGAAAGCTTTTCTTTCTGTTTTGTATACCCGCTCTCATTTTGGGGATGTTATTAACCCTACATTTTAATTTTAAATTTGAGATTAAGGTTTTTGTGACGGTAATGCTTTTTGCCGCCTTTGCCATTCGTTCTCATGGGCCTTTGAGAATCAAACTTCAGGAATTTACCCGAAAGAAATTAAAGTTCTCTTTCGGATCAATGGGGCTCATTCATGGGCTCTCAAATATGGGTGGCTCTATTCTTACCCCTCTGGTTTCAAGTTTATACCCGGATAAAAATAGAGTTCTAGCAGGGGTGAGTTTTGACTATGCCTTTATGGCAACTTTTCAGTTGGCCATCCTCCTTGTTGTTCAAGGACAGACATTTTTATCGCACTATCTTATTGGCAGTGCGATTGCTTTAACGGTCCGGTATTTAATTGGGAAAAAAGTTTTCGCATTCACCAAAGACAAATATTATCAGCGCCTGATAAATGGATTCATCCTGGCAAACGCGATTGTACTGAGCTTATCTTTTAAGTAGTGTGTTTTTTAAATAGCGTCGATGAATTAGTTCCACCAAAACCAAATGAATTATTCAAAGCATATAGGATGTCTTTTTTCTTCGCCTGATTGGCCACGTAATCCAGATCACATCTAGGATCTTGATTATCTAAATTAATTGTTGGTGGAAGAATCCCTGTTTCTAAAGCTTTAATACAAAAGATCGATTCAAGACCACCAGCTGCACCTAATAAGTGGCCAGTCATCGACTTCGTTGAACTAACATTCATCTTATAGGCCTGATCACCAAATACTTTTTTAATCGCCTCTGTTTCGGCCACATCACCAAGTGGAGTGGATGTACCATGAGCATTCACGTAACCAACTTCTTCCCGAGCAACACCAGAGAGCTCCAGCGTTTGTCTCATACAAAGAAGAGCACCCTCTCCTTCAGGATGAGGGGCCGTGATATGGTGAGCATCGGAGCTTGCACCAAAACCGACGATTTCAGCGATAATTCTCGCTCCACGAGCAACAGCTTTGTCATAGTTTTCTAAAACTAAAATACCTGCACCTTCACCCATCACAAATCCGTCACGATCAACATCGTAAGGGCGAGAAGCGCGGTGAGGTTCATCATTTCTTTTTGATAGGGCCTTCATACTGGCAAATCCCGCAATGGTGAATCCAGTGATAACACCTTCAGTTCCACCAGTGATCATGGCGTCCTGACGTCCGAGCATGATTTCTGTCGCTGCTAAACCAAGAGCGTGAGCACTTGAAGCGCAGGCCGAGGCTACAGCAAAATTGATACCTCTGAATCCATAATGAATAGAGATTAATCCTTCAGGCATATTGGGAATAACTGAAGGAATAAAGAACGGGGAGACACGACGAGCACCCTTTTCTACAAAAATTTTATGATTGGCCTCGATATGCGGAAATCCACCGAGACCGGTTCCGAAAATGATTCCCACTTTTTCAGGCGCATACTTCGCTTCCAGAAGTCCTGCTTGCTTAATCGCTTCATCGGCCGAGTGGAGAGCGTATTGGTTAAAAAGATCAAAGCGGTCCTGATCTTTAAGTGCCATGAGACTTTCATCGAGCTTGAAATTTTTAATTTCGCCACCAAATGTGACGGGCCAGCCTTCAGTTGATTGACGCTCTAAAGTTGAAATTCCAGATTTTCCGGCAAGAGCATTTTTCCAAACTTCGTCCAGAGTATTTCCCAGACCACAGATAGCACCCATTCCAGTAACAGCTACGCGATTTAATTTCATAACAACATCCTAAAACTAAAAAGCCTCCTTGCGGAGGCTTTCTTATTAGTGTGACTTTGTTTTTAAGTAAGTAACCACATCACCGATAGACTTAAGATTCTCGGTTTCGTCTTCCGGAATTTCTACGCCGAACTCATCTTCCATCTTCATCATGAGTTCAACCATGTCTAAAGAATCAAGGTTAAGATCATCAACGAAGCTTGTGTTGAGGCTGATGTTAGCCGCATCCATCTTTGTTGCTTCAGAAACGAGCTTAATTACCTTTTCTTGTAATTCCATTAAAATATCCTCCAAAATGTGAGATGCACTAACTTATTAAATGTCCATCTCGACGTCAATTTTTATCATTCGCCTTTAGAGGCATTTTGAAACATTCTCTCTTTAAAACCCTTGGAAATATAGGATTTTTAGAGCACTGCTTCAGTAAGTCATAACCCTGACCTTACATGTATAGGCCGCCATCAACTTTAATTACTTCACCCGTCATATAACTGGAAGCCTGACTAAGTAAGAAGCTTGTGAGATTGGCCACTTCAGTGGCTGTTCCAAATCGTGCCAGTGGTATGGATTTTGAGTACTCTTCTTTCGCTTTTTCATTCAGAGCTTCGGTCATTTCCGTTTGAATGAATCCCGGACAAATCACATTACAGCGCACATTCCGAGAAGCGAGTTCTTTGGCCACTGATTTTGAAAAACCAATCATACCGGCCTTTGAAGCCGCATAAGCCGCTTGAGAAGCATTTCCCATAAGACCCACAATTGAACTCATATTCACAATTGATACATTCTCTGCACGCAGAAAGTTTCGGGACAGAGCTTGAGTGACAAGCATGCAGCCTTTTAAGTTTGTATCAATGATTTGATTTATTTCATCTGGTTTAAGTCGCAGAAGGAGAGTGTCTTTCGAAATTCCCGCGTTGTTTACCAAACCGGAGATAGGGGCTACATTTTTTGTGAAGTCATCAATTGCCTTTGTG
>DLGL01000083.1:46602-47670 GCA_002482685.1 Bacteriovoracaceae bacterium UBA7695
AGTCGAAGTTTAGTCCAGTGGCCTTCCCTCCAGCCGCTATGAGCTCTTCTTTCAAAGACGCAGCTTTCGTTTCATCCCCACGGTAGTTAAAAACAACATGGGCCCGCTGGGCCGCAAGACTAAGGGCAATTGTTTTGCCAATTCCACGGGCCGCACCTGTAACCAGGATAACTTTATCTTTTAAGTCAGAGTACGTAGCAATCACAGGGCCTCCACTTCAGCATAGCCAGTCTCGGAATCCAGACTGATAACTTTTAAACTTGGGTTAATTTTTTTGATCAATCCGGCCAGAACTTTACCAGGGCCACACTCGATTATAAGTGAGCCATCAGGAATTTTTTGGATACTTTGAGTCCAGAGAACACTTCCACAGACTTGTTTTAAAAGATTTTCTTTTGTCACAAGTGGAGGGGTTTCTTTTGAATACTCAGTCGCATCGATATTGGCGATATAAGGATATTTTAGAGGATGGAATGTAATCTGATCTAAAACGGCCTTAAGTTTTATTTCTGCAGGCTTCATGAGTGCACAGTGAAAAGGGGCAGAGACTTGAAGCTCAATGGCCTTCACACGGTCTTTGGTTTTTTCTTCCAGAAGCCTGATGGCGTTTTCACAGGCGACTTTATCTCCAGAGATAACGATTTGATTTGGTTCATTAAAGTTGGCAGGTGAGACTGACTCCAAAGAATTAGAGGCGGCCAGACAAGCTTCACGTATATTTGCCTCTGACTGCTTAAGCAGGGCGTACATCGTTCCTTTGCCGGCGGGAGCCGCTTCCTGCATATACTTCCCACGGTAATGAACTGCTTTAACGGCGTCGTAAAATTCAATAACTCCGGAAGCTGCAAGAGCGGAGTATTCTCCAACCGAGTGTCCCAGAACCCTTTCAATCTCGAACTTCTTTGCATCAAGAATAGGCTTCAATTTATCAAACATCATAAGTGAGTGAGCAACGATGGCAGGCTGAGTGTTCTCAGTTAACTTTAGATCGTCGGCCGGACCTTCGAGCATCATTTTTTTTAAGTCATAACCAGCTGCCTGATTAGCGATGGGAAAATGGGCATGATC
>DLGL01000083.1:47681-57699 GCA_002482685.1 Bacteriovoracaceae bacterium UBA7695
CTCAGCAAAAACTGTCCCCATCCCTACGTATTGAGTCCCTTGACCGGGAAAAACGATTGTAACTTTCATAATGGGCCTTTAATATTTTAGAAAGACAGCTCCGGCAGTTAAGCCTGCACCGAAAGCTGCTAAGAGAAGGTTGTCTCCGCGCTTGATTTTTCCAGAGCGGATGGCTTCATCCATTGCCACTGGAACTGTTGCTGAAGAAGTGTTGGCATATTTATCAACGTTGATGATGACTTTTTCCGTTGGAAAATGAAATCGGTTTCCAACAGCTTCAATGATGCGAAGGTTTGCCTGGTGAGGAATAAACCAGTCAACGTCGGCCATGGTTTTTCCAGAATCCTGAACGACTTTTTCACTCAGAGTGGCCATGGTTTTAACGGCCGATTTATAAATCTCCTGACCATTCATAGACACCCAGTTTTCACCTTTTTCAAGAACCTCATGAGTGATGCGTTTAACGGCTCCGCCTGCAGGCAGGATAAGATGGTCTTTTTTCGTTGAGTCTGCCGTAAGAACTGTGGAATAGATTTGTGACTCTTCATTTTCTGAAGCACGGCCTAAAATGGCTACACCACAACCGTCTCCAAATAGTATGCAGGTGTTGCGGTCATCCCAGTTGTTAAACGAACTGGTCATTTCGCTTCCGACGACCAGAATATGTTTGTAGAGACCTGTCTTGATCATGGCATCTGCCATTGGGATGGCGTACATCCATCCTGTACAAGCGGCATTGATATCCAGAGCTCCACAACCATTCGTGATACCCAGTTTATGCTGAAGCATACACGCGGTATTGGGAAAAAAATGATCAGGTATAGTTGCTGAAAAAAGAATCAGGTCGATGTCATTTGGAGTGAGGTTAGCTGCTTCGAGTGCCCTTTCAGCTGCGATTTTTGCCATCCCGCTGGGAGTTTCATCTTTGCCCGGATCAGCGATTCGTCTTTCGTGAATTCCTGTACGCTCTACAATCCACTGGTGGTTAGTTTCTACACGTTTTGCAATATCGTCGTTTGTGAGAATTTTATCGGGAAGGAAGCTGCCGGTGCCCAGGATTTTGGTATTGAAGGTTTTCATGAATACCTCTTAGAAAAAAAAAGGCCCTCTTTAAGAGGGCCTTTTCGCTGAATTTGCTTCTTAAATTTAAGCTTGAGCTGCTTGATTGTCAGCTTTAACTTTGATCTCAAGAACTTGCTTACCTTTGTAGTGACCACATGATGGACAAACATGGTGAGGAAGTACCGAGTCACTGCAATTTGGGCAAGACTGAGGAAACTTTCTATAAAGTTTATGATGTTGACCCGCGCGTCTTAAGCCTTTACGCGAAACGCTGGTTCTTTTCTTAGGTACTGCCACAAATGCCTCCGATATTACTCAAATACTTATTTTCAAATTATGTAAAAATGAGGTTCTATTTCTAATATAGATTCCCTCTATTGCCAAGCTGAAAATTGACTAGGTCTTAGAAGGATTTCTCCAATCCACTCCCAAAAGCTTAGCGTCTGCGTCAAGCACTGGATATTGATCATAATTCAGGAAGATCTGCTCATGGATCATTTCCTGGAAATTCACCGTCCGCTTGGTATAAAAGTAGATTTCATAGGTATCATTCTCAACCCAAGTCTCGTCGATCTCAGCAAAAAGTTCTGAGGTCGCAAGGCTTTCATCCACAAAACACACCTTAAATGGGACCACGAGATCAATTTTCATGGGCTTTAAAGTACGAACACACTCAGTAACGTAAGTGGCTTCGATTTGACCCTTCATAAGAAGGAATTCATTCATTTCAGTATTATTCTTTTTTTCAACTTCTCCTGAAATGAAAAGTGAAGTCTCTTTTAAGTAAGCCTCTGGTTTTTTTTCGCTGGCATTTTCATTCATCTCAACCAAAATTTCTTTTACCCAATCAGTTTCCTGATCGAATTCGAATTCATAGGCCGTGTTGTTTGGGAGTTTGATCAGATTAATTTGAGCAGCGACTTTATTTTCGTGTTTTTGCATAAAAGGACCTTTCATTATAGAGTGCTGACTTAATATTAAACATTTCTCGATCTGAGAAGGGCCCAGATGGCTTATTGCGAAAAGATATTAATTGCGGGCTTTAGTGGAGCAGGAAAAACCTCCCTACTTCAGGCACTGAAGCCTATAGCGCCTGATGATTTTGAGCATTTTGATGATTTGGACCGTCTTATTATGAAGGCCCATGGAAAAGGTCATGAAAACCTGGCCGGGCTGATTGAATCGGTTGGCTGGGATAAGTTCAGGCTTTGGGAAAGGCAGGCGCTGGAAGGCTGGCTCAAGGAAGACGGGAAGGGTGTTCTCGCCTTGGGTGGGGGGACTCTCTCGCCGATGGTTTGGGAGTTGTTTGGGAAACAGAGGAAAATTCTTTTTTGTCATCTGGATGTGGATTTTGAAACTCTATGGAAGAGATTAAATCTTCAGGCGGAAGAGCCCAGACCATTATTGAGTTTAGGAAAAATAAAATTGCATCAACTCTTCGAGGAGAGGCATAAGATTTACTCTCAGATAGGCTGGAGACTAGATGGATCCAGACCACTCCAAGATCTCACTCGAGAATTCTTTTCTAACCTTAAATGACCCTATGCTTCCTCCTGGCCTTTTCCTATAGCAAAACTTTACATGCAGAACTTCGCCGCGCTACCATTGATTAAACGAATCATTAGGTCGGGAGGACCGTATGCAGACCACACTTCAGGGAATTGAATTATCTGTGGCCATTTTGATGGATGACCTGGCCTCGGCCAAGGAAATCGCATCGGCACTTAGACAAAATAATATTCTTGCCCACCACTTTCAAAGTTTAGATGAATTTTGGGTAGCCTCATCCATCCAGACACCGGATTTAGTTATCGTCGATGTAACGAAGATGAGCCAGGGGAGTGTGCAGTTTAAGCAGCATCCGAAAGTTTTGGATCAAACTCTCAGCTATATATTTTATTCCAAAGAATCTACAAAGGTTCTTCTTCAGTCGACTTATGGCATGAAGCCCTTTGGCTACATTCACAACGACGCCTCTCTTGGGATCCAGATCTCAAGTCTGGTTGAGCGAAAAATTGAGATGATCAAACAAGCCTCTCACCTTAAAGATCTTGAGATGCGAATCCAGCGTCTTCAAAGCCGCTCCCAGAGATTAATCTCTGACCGCAGTTCAGCCGAAGAATTCAAAGCACACTTTGAATTCATGCGTGGGTTTTGCAGCGAAGTCGAATCAGCGGCTCTTGTTCAGGACTTTACTCAGGCCCTTATCTCGAAACTTGAAAATTGGGCCGCCATTGATGGCTATGGTCTGTATGAACTTAATCAGTCCGGCCAGAAGCTCGTTTCACCGGAAGTGACCAAAAGAAAATATCATCCTTTTCCTTCTCTTTGGTTAGGTCAGGCCAATCATCATGGGATTGAAAAATTTGCTCAGGAAATGGCCACACAGGTTGCCAATGATCTTTTTGAAATGGAACCCGTTATATTGAAAATTCATGCTGGAAATCAGCAACCTGAGATGGTTCTTTTTGTTTCTTTTAAAGAAGAGCGGATGATGAATTTTCCATGGGATGTGTTTGAGACCATGCTCAGCTCAAGCCTGAGACGTCTTAAACTTCATCAGCAGATTCCTCAGTATACTTCTCAGTTCACTCCTATGTGGGAGGCGCTGGATAACATGGATAAAATGCAGCAAACGGGTACAGACTCAGATACCCGGATTTTATGCCTGAGCCTTATCCCTATTGTTGATGTTGCCAAGAAAAGAATTCAGAACAAATTCTATTGGTCAGCTTTCTTTAATGATTTCTTTATCCAGCTTTCAGGTCGTTTAAATAAATCGACTAAGCTTTCATTATTTGGACCGTGGCATGTTGTTTTCTTTATTCCAAAAGAAGATCTTGAATCTGAATTTCAGATGCTCCAAACTTTTGTTCGTCAATTTGGATTCTGGAAGTTCTTTGAAGACAATTCTCAGATCCTTTCTGAGGACATGATGCCGACGCTAAAACTGATTCCCGCCTCATCGGCCCACTACTTAAGAATTTTTGAAAAAGAATTTGAAGAGATGGGGAATCAGGTCGAAACGAAACGTCTCATGACTCTTGCTCGTGGCGAGAACAAAAGACTCTCGCTGTAATGAGACACTCTACATTCCTGGAAGTAAACCTCGGTTTGCTCCAGGAAAATATTTCTAAAATTGCGCGCATGAGTAAGGCCAGTATCATACCTATGGTTAAGGCAGATGCTTATGGAAATGGAATCGTTCCGGTTTCAAAATTCCTGGTTGAAAATTGTGGCATCTCAAAACTGGGCTGTGCTTCATTAGGTGAGGCACTCCATGTATTTAATCAGTGCCCTGATCTGAACGCTGAGGTTTTAGTTTTCTCGGATACCGAGATCTCTGATCCAAAATTTTCAGAAGCCTATAATAACTACGCCATTACTCCTGTTCTTCATCAAAAATCTGATGTTGAAAGAGTGTTGACCGAGTCTCATCTTCAAAAAATTCCTCTGGTTTTAAAAATCAATACCGGAATGAACCGATTAGGTCTCAGCCTCACTGAATTAGCGGAGCTTGCGCCAAAGTTAAAAAACCGAAGTGTAAAGCATCTCATGACTCATTTTGCCTGCTCTTACTATTCACTTAAACCCGGCGATAAAAACCACCGGCAAATGGAAGAATTCAAAGAGGCAAAAAAAATCCTTAAGGATGCAGGAGTTAGTGTTCAGGAAACTTCGGTATCAAATTCGGGGGCCATTGAGCAAAAATTTGGGATGGATGAGACGTATATCCGCCCGGGGCTTATGATGTACGGTCCTTATAGTGTTGAACCCAGAATTTGGGATGGTCATCAAATTTCCAGACTAGTTACAAAGGTTTTAAAAACTTTTGAAGTTAAGAAGGGCACGCCGGTTGGTTATGGAATAAATGTCGCTGGTGAAGACGGGTTTATTGCTGTTCTTCCGATTGGGTATGCTGATCTAAGCCTGAGTACTATGAGCGGAGCAGAAATTATGGTGAAAGGTCTAAAAGCAAAGATTTTTGCCAGACCTAATATGGATATGATCTTTTTGATGTTTGATCCCTCCGCCAGTGGAAAAATTAAGGCGGGAGATTCAATTGAAATCTGGAACCATGATAACAAAGTGATTAATGAGCTGGCCTTGCAGATGAAAACCATCCCGTACCAACTCATGTGTGGATTAACAAATCGTATTCCAAGAATTTATAAGGTAAAATAAGTGCTGATGAAGTCACAAGTTGAAAAGAAAATTGAAAACCTCGGTACAGGTGTACTGGACATGTTAAATGGTCTGGGGACCTTTACTAACTATACGAGCCGGACGATCTTCTGGACTTTTAAGCCTCCTTACAGATTTAAACTTCTTTTTGATCAAATCTATTTCATTGGTAATAAATCCATTTTTATTATTTTCCTGACCTCGTCTTTTACTGGTGCTGTATTTGCTTTCCAGATTTATGTAGGGATGAAGGTCATCAATGCTGATTCTTTCATCGGGCCCATCACTATGATCGCGATGTCTAAAGAACTTGCCCCTGTTTTATCCGGTCTGGTTGTAGCTGGTCGTTGTGGTGCTGCTATGGCGGCCCAGATTGGTACGATGAAAGTAACAGAACAGATCGATGCCCTGGAAGTGATGGGTATTAATAGTTATCAATATCTCGCAGTTCCTAGAATTGTTGGTGCCACTATTGCTCTTCCTATGCTGTCTGCGATTTTTCTTCTTATCGGTTACGGCGGGGCCTGGCTGATCGGAGTAAAGGTCATTCAGATTGATGAGATTGTTTTTTCTTCGAAGATAAGCGATTTTATGGATCTTGGAATGGTTGCTGAAGGAATTATTAAGGCCACAGTCTTTGGTTACCTCATAGGTATTATCGGGACCTACCATGGTTTTGCAGTTCAGGGTGGTGCTGAAGGTGTTGGGAAAGGGACCAATATGTCGGTTGTCTGGGGAATGATTACGGTATTAGTCGTAGATTTCTTTTTAACAAGTTTTCTGACAAAGATATTATGAGCGAATACTCAATTGAATTTAAAAACCTGGTTAAAAAATTCGGTGAATCCACTGTTCTCAATGACGTGTCCTTTGGGATTCATAAAGATAAAATCACCACCGTTCTGGGTTTCTCTGGTGCTGGCAAAACAACACTCATGAAGCATATCCTCGGACTCACAATGCCCACCTCAGGTGATGTGACAGTTCTGGGTACAACAATCAATCAAATAGATGAGCTTGCTTTGCGGGAATTCCGTCGGAATTTTGGGATGGTCTTTCAATATGCGGCCCTCTTCGATTTTCTAACTTCTTTTGAAAATGTGGCTTTTCCGCTTAGGGAGTTTACAAAAATGACGGAAGAAGAGATCAAAGTCAAAGTCATGGGACTACTAAAGTCAGTTGGGATCTCGGAAGAGGCAGCTTTTAAATTACCTTCCGAACTTTCGGGGGGGATGAGAAAAAGGGTAGGACTTGCCCGTGGCCTGGCCCTGGACCCACACATTATGCTTTATGATGAGCCCACATCCGGGCTTGATCCTATTACGACCCATATGGTTTATGACCTGATGAAGAGCACCCATTACGATAACATTGAGCATGGTTTTACCTCTGTCATCATCTCCCATGACATTCATGCCACATTAAAATACTCGGACTATATTGTGTTCATGGAGCAGGGGCGTGTAGTTGAGCATTTAGATGTGGAAACATTTAAGAAATCGGAAAATCCTGTCATACGAAGATTCCTTGAGTTATAGCCGAAATCGCTTATCATCAAATCATAACCGATAGAAAAGTTATCGAATTTTGATGGAGTAAAATTCTTGAACCCACTGAAAGTTGGATTATTGACCTTGGCGGCATTCGCCAGCATTGTGGTGATGTCACTCAAAATCACGACTAATAAATCCGGATTCGGAGAGTACACGACGTACAAAACTGTTCTCAAAGATGCTTCGGGAATTTTCGAAAAATCATCCATTAAAGTTGCAGGTATCAACGCCGGTAGAATTAAATCCATTGAGCTCAATGGAGCTGACGGAGCACTCATTACTTTTGAGATGCTTGAAGGTATTAAGCTTACTAATAATTCCCGTTTAAAAATTAAGAGTGTTGGATTTTTAGGTGATAAATATCTCGATATCATATTGGGTGACCAGAACGCAGACCGACTTAAGCCTGAATCATTTGTCATGGCCGAAGGTGGTGCTGGATTTGAGGAACTCACTAAAGATGCTGGAGAAGTTTTAAAAGAAGTTAAAGAGATTGCCAAAACCATCAAAGAATCTCTGCGAGATGAGCAGGGAAGAAACATGATGAAAGAAATCATCGCCAATATTCATGAAATGACTGGCTCTCTTAAAAGACTTTCAACTGGCAACGAAGACAAAATTAATCAAATCGTAGATGAAGTGAAAGCAATTTCTGAGCAGCTGGCTTTTGAGACTGACCGCTACCAGAAAGATTCTCTTATGAGTGATCTCTCAAAAATCGGACCTATCCTGGATAAAGCTGATGCAGCTGTAGGCGATCTTAAAATTATCATTGCAGATCTTAAAGATGGTAAGGGGACAGTTGGTAAGCTTCTTCGGGACGATGCTGTGGTTGATCAGGTGTCTCAAACTCTCTCAAGTGTAAACCGCCTTGTTAACCGTATTAATAATATTGAAGCTGACATCGGACTTTCTACAGGTGCCAATACAAGAAGTGGAACTGACACACGTTTTGATCTTGATATTTACCCTGCACCAGAGAGATTTTTTCGTTTAGGTATTGTCACAAATGAGTTTGGACCTCAAAGTGAGAGTGAGTCTGATACTTATACGAGTGTTAACGGTGGGCCTGAATCAAAGAAAAGTGTCCGTACAGTTGATTACTCTGACTTTAAATTTAACTTCCAGATTGGTCGACGCATCCAGCGCTTTGGCCTGAGAGCGGGTCTTATCGAATCAACTGGTGGGGTAGGATTGGATTATTTTCTGCCCGATTGGGGTATCCGTACCGGCATAGAAATGTTTGATTATCAAAAAGATGCGGGACCTAACTTACGTCTCATGACCGAAGTTAAATTGTGGAACGTTCTCTTTGCTCGTGTTGCCGGAGAGGATCTGATTTCAAAAGACGGAAGTCAGAGTGCTACAATCTCACTAGGGTTGAGATTCAGTGATCAGGATCTTGCTGCACTTATTGGAATTTTTGCCAGGTAGGATATGGGAAAAAATTGGCTGATCAGAACAAAATCAAATCATATTCTGGGACCTGTCTCTAAAGAGAAGGTTCAGGAACTTTATCAGAATGGCTCAATTAAGCCTGATGATGAGATATGCAGTGGTAATGGTTACTGGTTCTTTATCCGTGAATCAGAATTGGTTGAAAAGTACCTTAAAGGCAATGCTCAGCAGTCGTTTAATCCCATCAGCGAGGCCAAGGACATTTTAACGGCTTCTTCTTTAGATCTCGATGACATCGAAGAAGCCTCTCAGGATGAAGTGACTCAGGTTGGTGGAATCGATCTCAAAAAACTTCAGGGTGAAAAAAGTAATCCTTCAATCTCCCATTCTCCCAAAGCGGAAAAGCCTCTCGAACTGGCGACTGAAGTTCCTGTGAAAAAAAAACTGAAGTCTGAAACCCAAGTAAAAAACTCTGGTAGTCCGCAGAAAATTAAATCTCAAAACTGGGTCAGGATTTTAGGGATCGCTGTTTTTCTGGTTTTATTTTTAATGATCTATTTCAGAAAAACGATCATGAAGTCTTTTTTTGGACAGGGCGCCTCACTGCCTTCAGTTCAATCAATCATCATAGCTGAAGCCACGGCACAGGATGAAACGTCCACTCAAAAAAAAAACTCTTAGAATCTGAAATTAAGATTGAAGATGTCATTTTCAGGCCACTCATAGGTCTTGATGGGATGAAAGTATCCAGCTCCTTTGATATAGAAACGTTTACTTGTGCCAAGCTTGATAGCCACATTTTTCAACTTGCTGTCCTTCTTTATCCACCTGAGCTCGTTAATGAAAAATTTCTTATTAGTGTTCGCGACTGCATGGTTAAGCTCAGTAACAATCATCCTGTAAAAAAATGGTTAAAAATGCAGTCTCAGTCTGCTAAGCCGGATGTCACTGAACAGGCCAAAATTGATTTTCTCAGCGAAATGCTTAATACCCAGTTTAACCTTCTGACAGATCAAAAGATCAAAACCAAGGTCATAGGCTTAATTGCTGATATTCCTGAGAACTCTAATATTGAAAAACTATTAAAATCCTACCTCTATTTGATGATAGGGAATATTACCCGTTCGGATAATATCCTGAAGTCTATTATCGCTGAGACTCCAAGAACATTCTATCAGGGCCATACCGCTAATCCTTCCATGTACCAACGGATGACTTTGATTCATCTGGAGAAAGTCCTCAGAAAGTTTGCACGCCATCCCGCGGATCGCTTAACTTTTTATCTTTTCACAGTTTATATAAAAAAATATCTGAACCAAACAGAACTTGTGGATCTGGTTGAAGATCTGGGTCTTGAAGACCTCCAGGATAAAATCAGGCTTAACTATACAGAGCGGATAGCATTTGAATTAACTGGGTTTGCGAGGCTTTCACGGATGAGTGAAAAGAGACGTTTTAAAATTCTCAGAACTGATAAATATTCGGCTGAAATGCAGAGCTATTGGGTCTGGCCTTATCTGGACATGAGTCCTCTTATTTCTGATCTGATGGCAACCCAGGTTCAGAAGCTCGATAGTACCGACCCACTATGGGCCGTCTATGTGCTTGATAACGAAAAACTCTCAGATCTTTATTTTAAAAAAGGGGGAACGCCAGTCTCCCGAAAAAGGGCATTTTTGAGAAATCATCTGACTGTGCCCTCTGACTATATGCTCACTCTTTATAAACTTATCGAGATCGGTGACATTGATAATGATCTAGTGATGAGTGTCTCGCGCTTTATTCATCATGAGTGACTATTCTCAACCTGATTTCTACCT
>DLGL01000124.1:0-8014 GCA_002482685.1 Bacteriovoracaceae bacterium UBA7695
CAAGACTTGACTAAATAGTACTAGGTTCCAAGCCAATTTTTAAATACAAAGACAAAGAAAAAAAAATCCAGTCCTCAGTGACTGGATTTTTTCATTTCATTTTAGATAGTTTTATCAAACAGATAGCTTGGCCAGCGTCTCCACAAAATTACCTTTGCTCAATATGCCCTTGAGAAATGGATAGTTCATTTCATCAGTCATTGGGTTGCCTGTATGGAGGTAAAGATTTTTAAAGCCTTTTTGGCTTAATGTCTTGGCCACATCAATGCCCACCTCTTCTGTGCCAAGGTCATAATCCAAGAGGATAATACTATCAGGATGAAAGCTTTTGGCATCGGCAATCATGTCTTTTGCTGTATTATATATTTTTGCATCGCTGCCCGTGCGCTCAACCATTTTTTCATATCGAGTAAGTAATCTGAGATTATCATCAAGAATAATCACTTGCTGCTTTTTTGGAAGTGGTACAGAGAAAGTCACTTTAGTCCCAGCATTCAACTCACTTTCAATGGAAACTTGACCGCCCCATGATTCAATCTGAGCTTTTACAAACGCAAGTCCCTGGCCAGTGCCATTTGCCTTAGTGGTAAAGCCTTTTTCAAAAACTCTAACAAGGTTCTCTTTTGATATTCCATTTCCATTATCACAGACTTGAAAAACAACACTGTCATCACTTCTAAAGGAATTAACATTAACAGTTCTTGCTTCTTTATCACATGGTGCTGTCACTGCATTTTCAATCAGATTTGAAATCACTCGCTCAAAGAGTGAGGAATCAAGTTTTAATTTCTCTTTATTGATCTGACTCAAATTAAACTCAAGCACAAGATTTTCCATATGCCTGTATTTGAATTTTTCATGGGCATCAATATCTGCCATCAAATTAAATACCTCATGACGTGATTCTTCTTTCAAGGGTTGAATCGAATCTTTAACTTGGTGAAGGTTATTAAAGGCCTTCTGGATTTTATCAAGTGTTGCTTGTATCTCCATGGCCTTAGTTTTATCTAGTTCTTCAATCTCAGGACATAAGTTATAGAGCGAAGCAATCTCACCCTTAGTGTCATGAATGATCTGGCGAATAGTATCAAAAGATGCTTTGTCTTTTTCCATCACAAGCATTTTTTGAATATAGGGATCAAGTATTTTATTTCGTGAGAAGACTACCCAACCAATCCATAAAATCGCTACTAGCAGGAAAATAGGTGCAAACATATTAAAGGCAAATTCAGCAAGGGAGCCTGTATAAAACTGGAAGCGATCTTGGACTTTGACTTTCATCGTCCCAAGGATGTTGGTCGTAAATTTAAGGTCAGTATCAAAAGTAATGAAATTCTCTTTCTCCTCATCTGAATACTTGCATTCATTATTGCCTGAGCTGCCATTGGCATAAAAACAAACCCCATCCGTATTAAACAAGTAAAGCTCAAAGTCAGGGTTGCCAAATTTGATCAATGACTTTTGAATTCTCATCATAATGGAGTCATAGGACTGAGTGAAAAATTCTTCCTCAATATATCTTAGCTCCGTACCTAAACTTTCTTTAACTTGGAGATTATTGATTTCAGCTCGTTTATTCTCATTTTTTAGAAAATGATATGAAAAATAATAGGCCCCAAGAAATAATGACAAAAATATGACAGCGAGTGAGCCATAATAAAAAATCATAAGCGGCTTATGAATTGTTTTAAGATTATCTTGTCCCATAAAAACCTATACCTTTCTTATCAATTTTATAAATGATAACGTCCTTATTTGGTGTATTGTTTTGGTCAAAACTAAATGAGCTAGAGGTTAGTAAATTTTGACTTGAATACTTCTTCAAGGCCTGCTGCAATTTTTCACCATTTCGCCCATCTTTGATAGAGATAGCAGCTTCAGCCACGACGCTTAAAGAATCGTATCCAATGGCCGCCCATGGATTGGCCTCTTCATTGAACATCTTTTTATAATCATTTTTAAAAGTAGTATTTTGTGAAGAAGTATCTGTCCCATTCCAGTAAACATTTCGGTAAGCCTCAAACTGACTAGCAAATCTGTTTGCTTGTACGGCTTTCAGTATAGCCTCACTTAATCCCCAGCCATCAGAGCCAATGTATTTTGGATTGAAATCTTGAATCGTAGCTTCTGAATAAAAACGAAGAAAATCACTATTAAAGGTCAGTGCCACTAGATGCGTGATTCCATTTTTCTTAAAGAAAGCAACTTCTTTTGAAACGTCCATTTGGTTGCGAACAATTTTTTGATCAACGAGCTTGGGCCTTGCATCTCCATAGCTTTGAGATGTTTCAATCAGCTCATTGTATCTACTAATGAATCTCTTACTTAAATAATCAGAGTAAGGGTATGACACATTATGAAGTACTCCAACCGCTTTAGCCTTAAGCTCTTTGAAAACGAATTCTGCAATTTTCTCCGCTACTTTGTCATCTGATATGGACGCTCTAAAATTAAATGGCCGATCAAGCGTAACTTTGGGATTGGTACTCGTTGGAGTCATAAGCACTATATTTTTATTTTTGATGACTTCACTAATGGCCATTGCCTCATCACTATTTTCACCGCCAATAATGATAAAGTGCCCATCCTTGATAGCTCTTTGGGTTGCGTCTGCTACACTTGCCAGCTTTTCATCGTGAGGATATTTTTTTAAATTTATTTTCACCTTATGTTTCTTCTCAAAGTCCTTGGCCGCAAGTTCAATTCCTCTATCTAGTGATTGAATGGTGCCGTTAAATTTATCATTGAATCTAAAGATCATAGCGATATCCAGAGGCCTACTACTTGCAAAGAGACTTGGGCTTACTACCAATAGGCAAACAATTGCTAATTCTTTTCTTACCTTAAATTTGAAAACCAGATAAGTCAGAGTGAACACAATCAATGGATAGAATAATTTCATCCCAGAAGTTCCAAGAGAAGTACCAAGAATGACAAGAGTAACAAAAGCCATTATTTTTCTTGGTATAGACCACTTACCTTTAAGATATGAAAGAAGAGTCAAAACATAGATTGTTACAAAGTTAGAGCTAACAATCACCAGGCCCATTTCTAAAAACTCTGGGAAGATTAGTGATAAAATTAAACTTATAGAAAATAAAGTCGCCAAAAGATAAGTGGGGGCATTTTGAGTTTTTCCCAAAAATCTTGGTAAATTCCCATCATGAGAGGCATTGGCAATCATTTGCCCTAATCCCTTTACCCAACTATTAAAGTTTGTTTTCAAAGCGAGAAAAGCCAACACGGCAATGATTAAGCTTGAAACGGCTTGAGGCTTAACAACTTTAGAGAGTTGAAAAATCCCCATGACCGTTTCGATATTTTCAAATGGAATGATAACAGCATAATTGGCAGTCAAGGCCAGATAGAGCACCCCACAGATAATTAAGGCCAAAATCATTGATAGTAAGAAGTCCTTTTCTGGACGTTTAAAGTCTTTAGTTAAAAAAGAGAGGTTTTCAAATCCAGCGAAGGCCCAGAAGGCCATCGTTATACCAGCAAATGTTTCTTTGAACTTAAACGCTGGAATGATTTTATCAAAATTACCTGAGGCCGCAGGTAAAGTGAAAAAGAAAAGCCCCGTCCCCACGATGATAAAACCTATTGAAACAATGTTTTGAATCCTAACTCCAATACTTCTACCAAGTAGATTAGAAACTACTCCAAATAGTAATAAATAAAAGGCGACAGCGTAATCTATCCCATTAATGCCAAAATAATCTTTGATAAATTTACCGACGATTAATGCAGATGAGGGCATTCCAATACAAACGGTTGATAAAAGCAGTACAGGAAAGCAGGAAGCAACTGTCTTTTATTAGTTTTTTATTATAAATCCCTTTACTCCATCACCGGCCTTTGTCACCTTGGACATATCATAAAAAACTAATAAAAGTGGGATGCAAAGAATCGTGGCAAGGAGCCATGATAAAAATACGTCAGGCCCACTAAGTTTATATGTGAGTGATGGTAAAAATAGAATCCCTGAGCCGATAATGGAGCCTACTGCGTAGGAAGTTCCACTTACAATGCCTAGTTTTCCCTCACTCATACCAATGCCTCACTATCTATAATCTCGCTCATGGCATTCCAGTAATGAGTCCAAAAACTAACGGCTTTATCAAAACCTAAAAAGAATTTTTCTTTTTCAACTTCTGTCTGACAGAACCTTAAAAAATTCGCCACATCTAAGCGGATATGCTCATCCTCAGCAATGCGATGAATCTTAAAAAATGGAGTATCTTTTATTTTAGTAGTGGCTTCGTCATTGAAGCTAAGAGCATCGAAGATCGTTTGAATATTCTCATTTGCATCAATCTCAAAGCCTAATAAAACGCCAAGGATTTCACTATTAGATTTTGCTTCATCCATTACTTGAGAAAGCTTATTAAAACCAAGTTTTGATAAGTGTCTGGCCACAAGCTCTTGTCTTCTTGGTGATGAGATCCCAATTGATTCAATCGCATCTAAAAATAAATCAGGGTGAATGAGTCGGTGATTTCTTGTGCCAAGTTCTTCAAAGATAATTTGAACGATGTAATGCCTCATTAAATTATTATCTACTCTTGCCGCCGCCAAACTCATAACCTGTGGAGCAAGGGCAGAAAAGTGATGCCAAAAAGTACCGACAATTTCAGCATGAAGATATTTCTTGGTTGAAAGCCGCTTAGATATCTCACGGAAAATTTCAGAGATATTGGCCCGTTTCGTAAAATACTGCGTCCACTCAATAACTTCTTTGCAGTCCTTGTCATATACGGATTCATAAACTCGATCTGATCTAACGATCATTTCAAGATTATCAATCATCGTTAAATGTTCACTATCACTTAGTCCTGTCATATTTCCTACTTATATGGTGTACGTTGAGGCCTGATGACAATTTCTGTCTGGCAGGCGGTTAATGGTGTCTTGAGAAAGCTATTCACTGTTAGAGCGATGTCATCAGGTTGAATCATTTTAGATTCATCCAGATTTTCACCTCTTCCCATCTCAGTATTCACATAACCTGGAAAAATACAGGTTACTTTTATGTTTTTCTCTCTAACACTTTCAAACAGACAATTTGAATAGGCCCTTACTGCATACTTAGTTGCACAGTAAATCTCGCCACCTTTATAAGTCATCTGGCCTGCGATTGAAGAAATATTTATGATAGCTCCATCATCATTCTCGGAAATAAGTTTTAGTGCCTGATTGGTTAAGTGATAGACGGCCTTGAAGTTAAGATCGAGGGCATAATCCCAATCTTTCAAATTACTTTCAAAGGGATTTCCATTAGCGTAGGTTCCAGCATTATTGACCAACACGCTCAAACTATTAAAGTCAGCTTTTACACTTTCAATGAGTGAAGGTATTTTTGAAGTATCGGCAAGATCGAGTGGATATATCTTAACTCTAACTCCAAACTTGATACATTCATCGGCCACAGTTTTGAGTTTTGCTTCATTCCTTCCAACTAAGGCGAGATTAATTTTTTCACTGGCAAGATTTAAAGCAATCGCTCGTCCAATGCCCTGACTCGCACCTGTGATAAGTGCGACTTTGTTATTTAGTTTCATTGTTTTTGCCTTTTAGCTCCAGAGCTAGATTCTCCACTAAACGGGAAAGCTCCAAGGATGCTTTTTTCAAATCATTAATATCATCTTCTTGAGGTTTATCACCTCGGCGGTAGTCCTCAGCAACACAGGTATAGCAACAATTTATTTCATCTCTAAATGACTTCATGTCATGCAGGATATTTTTAATATTTTGATTCATTGACGAAACTCCACTTTTGTATGCTTAAAAAACTCCCATAGCTTGGACTTTGGAATATGATATTTTTTTGTAATCTCTGTCTTTTTGCCATTGAGTTCTTCATTCGCATAAAGAATGATCTCTTTTTCTAGTTGTTTAAATAAAGGGATAAGTCCTCCGTTAGCTTTAACAAACTCAATGAGCTTTCTCGTTAATATCCCTTCCGGTATAGGAGAAGCCGTTATTTCATTTTGGTATCTAAAGGCCGGTGATAAATCTTCAAGTTTTACGATACCTGTTTTTATGTCTGAGAGACGGTTAATCGTTTTATCAAGCTCACGAATATTTCCAGGCCAAGAATAATTCATCAATGCTTCATGTGCTTCTGGCATTAAGTACACGCTTCTAGTAGAGATATTGAGAAAGTGATTAATCAATAGCTTTAAATCTTCTGGTCTTTGTCTAAGTGGTTTTATATGAATCGTTTTTCCTTTGATCCTATTATAAAAATCTGGTCTTAGTTTTCCATTACTGACAAGCTCTTCAAGATTTTTGAGTGTCGCTGTCACAAGAAGAAAGTTTGACCTAATTTTTTTATTGCCACCTACACGGGTGAACTCTTTTTCTTCAATGACCTTTAGAAGTTTCTCTTGTGTCACCAGTGGCATATCGCCAATTTCATCAAGAAAGAGTATTCCCTCATGTGCTAACTCAATTTTCCCAATCGTCTGCTTATCTGCTCCTGTAAAAGCTCCCTTCTCATGACCAAACAGCTCAGACTTAATAATCTCGTCATTAAGGCCCGCACAGTTTAGCTCAATCAATTCGCCTTTAAGAGCGAGCAAGCTTTTTAAACATTTTCCAAGCTGTGTTTTTCCCACTCCTGATTCGCCACCTATAAAGATGGGTTCAAAAGGAGCATAGGAAGTACAGACATCTTCTAGGGACTGGGTAAGGTCTTTGTCCTTGGTGATGTATGTTGTCTTAGTAAGCCGTAGCACATTTTTCTTTAAGTCTCTTCCTGTGGTGACTTTTTTAAGAAAAAAATCGAAGTTTTCTCTAAGATTACTTTTCTTAACAAAGTCATCAGCTCCATTCTCATAACTCAAGCGCACTAATTCATGATCACTTTCAAAATTGGTAACGGTGATAACGTGGCCAACACCTCTACGCTTGGCCATTAGAGCAATTCGCGGGCCAAGTATTTCATCACCAAGCTTTAGATCAATAATGGCGCAATCAAATGAATAACTTTGAAGTAAGTTTTGTGCACCAGTAAGCGTGTCCGTTACAAATGGTTTTCCGTACTTACTCAAGGCCGAGCTTAAAAACTCAGAAAAATTTTTGTCATCTTCCACAATCAAGAAATTCATAGCTACCTTTAAACTCAAAATAAAAAACCTTGAGCTGTATGGCATAAAAAGTTTGAAGTTCAAATAAAAAAAGTTTGAAGTACAAACCTTTTCTGCAATGCGTTTTTATATTTTACATACCTCGAAATCAAATAAATATCTGTAATTACTGACAATTCATGGCTTTGGCCAATATTGGCACTGGCCTTGTAATTAGGCTTCCCCGTTGAACGCAAAACAAACAACTAACGGGGATGAAATGAGAAGTTTTTTAGATTTAAAAAGAAAAGCAAGTAAGGAGCAAATCAAGTTCATATCAGCAGAACTGAACCAGCTACCGGCCCATGAAGCAGTAATTATTTATCTGTATTTTTGGGAAGACTGCGATTTTAAAACAATCGCTCCCTACTGCGGAATGTCTGCATCACTTGTAAAAAAAATATTTGATGTTGCTCTGATGCGACTAAGAGTTAAGTACAGCGCAAATCTAGCTGCGCTTGAGTCCTCCTATATAAAAAAAAAAGTGAGGTCTTATGTAGCGTAGATACAGACTAAAGTTTAAATCGTTTTCGATGCCATAAGAAAATACCAATTAACAATTTTTAGGAGAATATTAAAATGAAAAATGAACAACAAAAAAATCCCAACTTGCATCGTCTGTGGTGGGTGAATCAAAAGACAAAAAAGAAGTTCTGTGCAGGAAGAGCATTTTATCTTGAAAAATCTGGTGAATTTGTCCTCTATGTAAATCTATTAGAGGCCAGTGCTACTGATGGAAGGAGAGATGAAATTTATCTCAGGCCAGTAAAAGTAAGTGAGGAGTCTATTTATTATAAAGTGGATAAGGTGATTTATCGTGATGATAAAACTCTACGCTTCACCATTGGCGAAGCATTTCAAAATAAATACACCCATGGAGATAT
>DLGL01000124.1:8021-12948 GCA_002482685.1 Bacteriovoracaceae bacterium UBA7695
ATATTCATATCCTCATTGAGCCACTGACTAACTTTTTCAAGAAGCTCGTCATTGACCTTACTGAAAATAAAAAAGAATCGTGTGAGGTGCAGTGTGCTTAAAAAATACTCAATACCAAGTTTGATGCTTTTACTAGTGGGTTTTATCGCTTTTCATCCAAAGCTGGCCTTTGCTCAGGCAGGAAGTTTTGATTCTAAAGTAAACAGCATTACTAATCTGATTGTGGGTAAAATCCTTCCTGCGGTTGCAGTGTTTGGACTTGTGTATGCCGCAATTTTAGCAGCAACAGGTGATGAAAGTAGTAAACGTCGAATGGTTCTTGTTATTGTGGCATCAATTGTCGGCATTCTTGCTAAGTTTATCATCCCAATGTTTCAAAGTGCGATTTAGATGCAAGAGCTTGATAGCTCAGTTGTCCATCGCAACTTAGATACAAAACTCAAGATCGTGGGCCTTGAGGCCCTCGATCTTCTTCTGGTGCTTGTTATCTCTGCCATTATGGGACTTTTCTTTGATGGTGGGAAACTAGGATTTATTTTTATTTTCCTAGTTCCTGTCTCGCTACTGGTGTCTTTATTTCTTATCAAGAGAAATAAACCAGACGGCTATATCAAAGACATACTGAAGTTCTATTTAACCAGAGGTCATTATTCTGCATCAGAAGAACCAAAGAACAAGGATAAAATGAATATTAAAATTATGAAAAGGAAAATAGAAAATGGATAAGGATTATTTAATTGAAGAAGTGATAGGAAGTCTTGATGAACTTCAACCGTTCTCAGATGCTTTTGTGATTCAATCCGTGAATGACGATGACTATGGAATGATTAAACTTTTAAAAGAGGCTGAAATAATTGTTGAGCATTTAGCAAGTTGTATCATTGCTCTCAAAAAGGCGATCTAGTGAGCACTATTAAAAAGTTTACAAACCTTGGCGATCATTTGCCGATTTGGCACTTTGATGAAAACCTCATGGTCTATAATGATGGCTCCCTCGGTGGTGGTCTAAAAATAAATGGCCTTGACATTAGTACGGTCACCCATGAAGTTGTTAATCAATTTTGCCAACAAATAACCAATCTTCTTAATTCAATGGAAGAAGGTTTAAGGCTACAACTTTTCTATAGACTCTCATCAAATGTAAGCGATCTGATCGAGAGTCATGCTAAAGAAATGCTTGAAACAGATGAAGCATATCGACCACTAGTTGATGCGCGCATTAATTTCCTGAAGAAGAATGAAGAGGCCGGAAACTTTTATTCACCAGAGATCGTTCTTTTTTTAAGAGGACGGCCACAGAATATAAAGCGTGATAGTTTACTTAAACCAAATGAGCACTTCTCTCAAATGATTGAAGATGAGTATGGGGAGCATCGTGATCAATTTCTGAGAGCATTTGAACAGGTTAAAGATCACTTAGATGGATTGGGACTTGTGCCATCACTATTAGATAAAGATGAATGGCATGGACTTATATTTGAGTATTTTAATCTTGAACGCTTGGAAAAAATTGGTCTTCCAAAACTAAGGGATGCTAATTCGGATTTAGCACCAAGTTTATTAGAACAGAGTTTACTTTCAGATGTGATTATTCATTCTGACTGCCTCCAAGTGGGAAGCTATTATTTTAGATTTATAAATCTAGGCCTCTTACCAGATAGAACAGTGGCCTCCATGGCAGATGCACTGACGAAAATGCCATTTCACTACTGGATAAGCCAGTCAGTGGAAATTAAACCACAGGCCCAAGAAAAAGATAAGCTGCAATTACAAAGACGCTTGGCCTACTCGATGGTAGCAGGTTCAAAAAATGTGAGCGATCTTGAAAGTGAATCAAAGCTCTCTAACCTTGAAGGGCTTTTACAAGAGTTAATTGGAGGTAATGAGAAAATTTTGACCATGGGGATGACGATCATTCTTTGGGATAAAGAAAAGAAGAATCTACAAAGAAAAATTGATCAGGTTTTAAGGGAGCTTAGAACTCTCAATCAAGCTGAAGGGATTTGTGAAACAATCACTTCCTTTGAGACTTTTATTCACTCATGGCCTGGTTCATGTGAAGCATTTAGATCAAAAAAACTAAAAAGCTCTAATGCAAGTCACTTGATGCCTTTTTTCTCATATTGGCGAGGTAATACAAGGCCCGTGTGTATTTTTCCTAATCGGGATTTTGTACCGTTTGCCATTGATCCATTTGCTCCAGAACTTCCAAATTGGAATGGCCTGGTCATCGGTGGTTCAGGTGCAGGGAAATCGTTTACCTTGTGCCAATTGATGCTTCAATTTTTCACCCAAAAACCAACGCCCAAAATTGTTTTTGTGGATAATGGTAAATCAAGTGAAAATTTTGTGGCCTCATGTGGAGGAGAATTTATTGATGTGTCGATAGACTCTAATGTTTGTCTCAATCCCTTTGATCTAGGTGCAAATGAAACAAAGCCAAGTACACTGAAAGTTAAATCCATCTTAGCATCATTGGAACTGATGTTTAGAGATGAGGGGCAAGAATCACTACCCAAGAGGGAGAAGGCCTTGTTAGAAGCCTGCATCTATGAGCTTTATAGTAAAGTCAAAGGAAAGACTCCGACTTTAAGTGATCTTAAGCAGCAGCTCTTAACTCATCAGGTGGATGCACTTAAGCAGTATGGAGAAATTCTTTTTAGCTGGACGGGTGAAACGGCTTACGGAAAATTGCTGGATGGTCAGAGTAATATCAAGCTCAATAAAAACATAACGGCCATTGAAGTTAAAGGCCTAGATGATTTTCCTGATCTTAAAGATGTTTTCATGCTTCTTATTACTAACTTTGTGCAAAGAGAAGCAGAAAAGGATTTAGCTTGCCCCTATATCCTGATTTGTGATGAGGCCCATCGACTTTTTAAAACGGCTTCAACAAGAGACTATATTCTCTACTGCTACCGTGTCTTTAGAAAATATAATTGCTCGATTTTTTGTATCACTCAAAACCACAAGGATTTTTTAAGTATTCCAGAAGTTGCCGATGCCATCTTTCCAAATACAACCCACGTCTTTATTTTGAGGCAAAGAAAAATTGACTGGTCTGATTTTCAAAAAACTTTTGATTTTAATGAAGCAGAACTAAATGCCATTAAAAGCTTGAGGATTGTTAAGCGTGAGTTTTCTGAAATCTTCTATATGCAAGATGAGAAAAGAGCGATTTTAAAAATCATTCCTGACGAGTTGAGCTACTGGATTTGTACTAGTGATGGATCTGACAAAGCAAAGATTCAGGATATGGAAAAGAAATATCCTGATCTAGGCAAGCTGCACGTTTTACAAAAAATTGCTTTTGGTGAGGATTATCTTAGTGAATCTCAGGAGTAAATTAAAGGTTTTAGTTTTAATGATCTCACTGACATCAAATCAAAATGCTTTTTCATGGGGTGACGGCGGAGCTGGCTGGGCCAACTATGCTTATCTCATAAAAATCTACCAAGAAAATTTGAAGAGATTCATTCAACTCAAGGAGATGATGCAACAAGCTCGAAACCACGAAAACTTAGTAAGGGCAATTAATGCAGGAATGGATAATGCTATTGGCATCGCTCAAGTGCTGCCACTAAAAGATGATCAGGTTTTATCACAGCTCCAAAGATTTCAAGATGCACTTAGAAAAGTTGAAGAAATCTATGGGATGACTCCAAAGAGTTCAGATGAAGCCTTACATAAACTACATGACCATACGATAGCTGAGAGTATTAAATTAGCAAATGTTCTTCAAGAGTATTCCCAAGCTCAGGAGCATAATGCAAATGCCGTATTTATTCAGAGTTCTCAGGCCTCTCCTAAAGGTGCTGAAAGAATGAACGCTCAAATGAGTGCCCAAATTCTTCACTCTGTGAATCAGCTAATCAAAGTAAATGGTCAAATGCTTAAAATGCAAAGTGAATCCTTGGCCTTCGCTAATAAGCAAGATAAGGATTCGGCCGCAGGATTCAACAAAACAACAAACGACTTTAAAGGGAGTGTTATGAAATTTAAACCAAACTACTCGTTACCAAGGTTCTGATGAAAAAATATAAATCATTAGTTCATCACAAAGAGAGTGCAGAATAAAAAAGACTGCACTTTACTGTCGAGTTTCAACTGGCAACCAGTCCACGGGTCTTGAAGCCCAGGTTCGCGCACTAAGAGATTATTGCACTAGAAATAATGTTACTGATTATGTGATCTATGAAGATGAAAACCAATCTGGTGTAAAACAATCTCGCCCTGCTCTTGACCGAATGATGAATGACGTTAGAGCTGGATTGATAGGAAAAGTTATTGTATATTCTTTTTCACGTTATGCCCGATCTGTGACTCACTTACTAAGAGCACTAGAGGAATTTAAGAAATTAAATATCGGCTTTGTTTCAATCACTGAAAGCATTGATACAAATACGCCTCTTGGCTCGGCAGTATTCACCATACTTGGCGCAGTCGCGCAGCTCGAACGCGATCTCATTGCTGAAAGAGTAAGAAACGGACTAGCAAATGCCAAGGCCAAAGGAATAAGAATTGGCAGGCTTAAAATGCGTGACAGTGATCTTATCCGTAAGCTTAAAGAAAGTGGGATGACCTACAGGCAAATCGCTAAAATTGCCAGATGCTCTGCTGGTGCCGTCGGTGCAGAGATGAGGGCCTGGAAAAAAGAAAAAATTCTTGAGCAACAGAAACAAAATGAGTTGGACGAAGCCACATCAAAAATCACCCTAGATTTTTCACCAAGCCAAGAGAGTCATCAAGCTGGTGGATATGAAGGCATGAATTTTGATTTTTCTGAGGATATGGAAAAAGTTGATTTTGAATTGGAAAGATAGCTAAAAAAATCAGGGCCAAGCTTTTAAACTTGGCCCTGATTTTATGATTGTGTCTTACGTTTTGAAAGATGAATCAAAAACTAGTACTATTTAGTCAAGTCTTG
>DLGL01000004.1 GCA_002482685.1 Bacteriovoracaceae bacterium UBA7695
GAAAGAAATTTCTGGGGCCGGGTTTGCCAGCCGTCATGATCCTCTAGGAGATTTTCTCTACGGGATGGAAGTTTGTGTAGATCCAGAATTTCGAGGGCAAAAAATAGGTGAGCGCCTCTATAATGAAAGAAGAAAGCTTTCTCAGAAGCTAAAATTAAAAGGAATTCTATTCGGAGCGAGAATCCCTGGATTTGGTAAAAAGAAGAAAATCTATCCTACGCCAGAGCTCTATCTCGAGGCAGTAAAATCCCGCATCATAAAAGATCCTACTATTAGTTTTCAGATGAAAAATGGTTTCGAACCTTTGATGATTCTTCGAAATTATCTGCCTTCAGATGAGGATTCTCATGGGTGTGCAGTCCTCATGAGGTGGGATAACCCACTCATAGATCCCCAGGGGAATAGACACTATATCGAAGACCATAAAGATAAGGTCCGAATTTGTACTATTAATTTTGAACAAAGAAGGATTTCTTCTTTCGACGAATTTCAAGCTATCGCTGAGTATTTTATTGGCGTGGCCGCAGATTATAAGTCTGACTTTGTGGTCTTTCCGGAATTTGTAACGATGTCCCTTCTTTCTATTATGAATAAAAAGCTTGATCCTGTTCAGTCTCTTGAGCATCTTGCCCAGTACACTGAGCCTTTTAAAAAATTCATGAGTGAAGCCTCTGTGAAGTACAACACCAATATTATTGGTGGAACGCATATGGAAAGGGATTCAGAAGGACACATGAGAAATGTGTGCTACATCTTTTTGCGAGATGGGTCCGTACATCAGCAGCTTAAGCTGCATCCTACACCTACGGAAAGAGATTGGTGGGATGTGCGTGGAGGCGATAAGCTGTCCGTGATCAATACTGACAAAGGCCCAATTGGTGTTCTCATTTGTTACGATTCAGAATTCCCGGAATTAACCCGTCACCTTGTAGATCAGGGTGCGAAGATCATTTTTGTTCCTTTTGCTACAGACACTCGTCAGGGTTACTTGCGTGTTCGGTACTGTTGTCAGGCCAGAACCATCGAGAATCAATGTTATTTTGTTTTATCAGGAAATACCGGGAATTTACCTCGCGTACAGAATATGGATATCAGTTATGGTCAAAGTTGCATTTTGACCCCATCGGATTTTCCATTTGCTAAAGATGGTATTGCTGCTGAAACTGATACGAATGCGGAAATGGTTGCAATTGCTGACTTGAGTATTAGTGAACTCATTAAGGCCAGAAATAATGGTACGGTTAGAAACTTAAAAGACAGACGTCATGATTTATATAGCGTTACCTGGAAAGGAAGATAGTTTTTATGGGTAGAACTGATCAGCCCATCCGTCAAAACGTAAACTTTAAAAGGTGCAAATGCCTCAACGCTTATTGGGAAGTATCGAAGTTTAGTGAGTTTTTAATTCAACATTAGCCATTTGCATGAGGGCGACGGCACCTACTTGAGCGATGTTAGCGAAGTAATCGAAGTTGATCGTTTCAACTTTGTCACATTTTGCGTGATAGCACGGATTCACATCACTATCTTTTTCTCTGATCTCAATGGCCATAACTGCTGGTCGCCCATACTGCCAATAGCGAATGTGATCGCTCCTGCGTCGGCAGGCATTAATATTGCTCAGAGGAACCGCTGAGCCTTTGATCGTTGAACTCATCAACTCTTCAATCTTATTTGATGAGTTTTCGTTGCAATGAAGTATATGAAATTTGCCATCACTATTACTGTCGTAGCCAATCATATCGTAGTGAATGGCCGCCACCAGATTCTTTATCTCACCTGATTTGGCCAGTGAACTCATATAGGCACCTGAGCCAACAAGACCATCTTCTTCTTCATCAAAACCCAGGATACGGAGTCCATACTGATGGGTTAAAGTTGAAAAAACCTTTGCTGTGGCTATCAGAGCGGCTACACCAGTTCCATCATCGTCAGCACCAGCATTTCCTACAGAATCGATATGGGCCGAAATAACGACAAATTTATCCGCTTCGGTTCCGTCTTTCTGGGCCACAAAATTGATCCCAGCAGACGATGAATTATACGTGTGAGTCCAGGTTTTAAATCCCAAAAGCTCGAGCTCTTGTTTAAGGTAGGCCCGAATGGCATTCCTTCCTGCTTTTGAGCCCCGTTCTTTAATGAGAATATTTTGATTATTTACGGAGATAGGTTTTACGCCGGTGATAAATTCTAATTTGTCTTTAAGGTAAGTTCCGTTAAATTGCGATTTCACAAAATTCAGATACGCTTCGGAATTTTTCTCAGTGAATTTAATCACCGTTTTAGTATCTGTTTTAAAAGTTTTTTCTTCCTGACTAACTTTAGCAAGTTTGAGCCCGTACATATGGTCATAGTGCTCAACCTCACTTTTTTTGAGACCTTGAAAAATCAGATAGTCACCAACCTTACCCAATAGGGAAGGGAGCTTACCTTTTTTATACTTAGCGCTAACTCCGTCATCAAGAACGGCCACATAAAGATCTTCCAGGTCATTGAGCTCTAATTGGATATTTTTACTTTTAGCATGGGCCCTACTTGCAATAACTATCTCAGTGGCACCTTGAGGATATTTGTCAAAAAAAGTCTCTGTTTTTCCTACTTGATCGACAAAGATCACATAGGTTTTTCTTGAATCACTTAAGGCAGAAATGGTGATTGAAATAAGCACAATGAGAAGAATTAGTTTAAGAGAATTATTCATGTGATCCACCTTCGATTAGTTGATAATGTAATCAAGTTTTAGGTGGTTAGTCTAGGTTCAATACAAATAAGCATCTTGTATTGTTTAAAGAGATACAAGTTGTCGAGTTTATCTGTTTTGAGAATGTCGAAAATATAGTATCATGGACAGCATGGGGAGTAGCTCACTCATAACGAGTCTTCAAGTCGTCATCACGGTTTCCACCCGATTTGAATATAAAGAGCAAGACCATAGATATGGCATGGAGGTTTTTATGTCTAATTTATTGGTTTTAATTATTGCTACGATTTTAGTATCTTGTGCTTCTTTAGAGGGGCGCCAGCAGGGAGAACAATCATCTCCCGGGTATCAGTTTGGAAGGCAAATGGATGAAAGATCTCTCAAAGCTAGCTTTATGGAGCGTTAATGTCTAAGCAATGGATAAACTACCATCACCTGTACTACTTCATGACGATTGCAGAATTAAATAGTATCTCCAAAGCTGCTGATAAATTGCTGCTTGGGCAACCTACTTTAAGTGCTCAGCTCAAGCAGTTTGAAGACAGTCTTGGGGTTCAGCTATTTGAGAGGCAACATAAAAAACTCATTCTGACTGAACACGGGAAGCTCGCTCTTGAGTATGCAAGAAATATTTTCAAAATGGGAGGGGAGATGTATGAAGCCCTTCACGACAGACTCAAACCTAGCAAGATTAACATTCAACTAGGAGCCTTGGACAGCATCCCTAAACAAGTCATGCTCCAGCTTACACAAGCGGCTCTAAAAATCGCACCTTGCTCAATCTCGTTGGTTGAAGGGAAATTTGAAGAACTCATGAGAGATTTAACCTCTCATAAAGTAGATTTAGCAATTTCAAATTTTCTTCCTAGATTAGAAGCCACCAAGGGGATGTATCATAAGGTTATTTCAAAGCGTCCACTTGGTATTTACGGTAGTCCTGAGTATAAATCGTTGAGAAAGAAATTCCCACAATCACTTAACGATCAGCCCATAGTTCTACCTACCTTTGACAGTCAGATGAGATATGATCTGGAGCATTGGCTCAGACTGAATGAAATTTCAATTGATGTTATAGCTGAAACTCAGGATACGGCCTTGAAAAAATTAATGGCCACTAATAGCATGGCGATGATTCCAGCAGCATCGCATACAGTTCAAAGGCAGGTTCTTTCTGGAGAACTTATCCTTATCGGTGAATTGAGTAATGTCACCGAAGAACTCTATCTACTATCTGCTCATCGAAAGATTGCAAATCCGATAGCTGCTCAGTTAATGAAAACCTTCACTCTTTAATTTAATTGTATCTTTAAACCCTGTATTTATTAAAACGAATCAATCTATATTCTTTATCCATTTTCACAATTCTAAAAAACAGCTTTAAAATCATCTTATAGCTTCCACAAATAATGTGGAGTGAGGATGGTAGATTGTTGAAGATTGTTTTTAAAAATATAGAATCATCTCAACTTTCTAAAACTTTTATTCAAGAAAGGATCATTCCTGTTCTTGATAAATTTCCATCGCTGAAAGGCCATCGGATCACTTTAACGATTGAGATGGAGAACTCACCTAAACAATTTGATCCAGACTTGTTTTCAGTAAGTTCAATGATTAGTGGGAAGAGCTTCAAGGGGCTTAAGATAAAACGGTCGTCATGCAATTTTTATCATGCCATTGCAGCGCTTGCGGACGGGCTTAACGAACTCTTAGGCGTTGAGAATGATCGTCTGATTAAAAGTCTCAAGAGACAAAAAATTGTAACAGGAGAGAATATTTATGAGTAATGTTTATCATGATCATTTAGAACATTTAAGAAGTATCAAAATAGGGAATTCTCCAGCTATTTCCATGTATATACCTTTGAAATGGACAGATTCTACACCAGGAAAGATTTTTTTAGCCTTGGTTAAAGCAGCCGATGGTCTCCTGACGAAAGGTGGATCCCCTGAGTTGGATATAAGTACGCCTGAATGGGATCTTTGGACGAAACAGGGAACAATAACTCTGGCAATATTCCATCATGCAGGAGTTACACATTTTATTCCTATACCAACTCGCATGCAACCTAGAGTTGTGGTGGCTAACAGCTTTCATGTGAAGCCGATTTTAACAGCGGCTCATGAGTACATTGATGCCCTTCTTCTCCACTTTAACGAAAGTGGGGCAAGCTTATACAGAATTAACCCGATTGGTGAGAATTTGATTGATAGTTATTTACCCACGCAGATTATACCAAAGACCGATTGGCCTATGAAAATTAATCGAAGTTCTTTGAGGGAATTCCTTGAGTTTTTAAACCAAGAGGTTAGGGGCTCAATTCAGGGAACAACAAAAATACTAGGCGTAACAGGTTCTTCGTTCTCAGAATTGAGATCAGAATCATTCTGGAAAAAAACTAAGTTGCCTATTACATTTCTAGATGATTCATTCAAGATTGCGGTCCCTCAAAATGCCTTTTCTATAATGCGTCTTAGATTATCCCAGATAATAAATGAAAAGCATTCTCAAGCAGTATCGGATGTATTAAAAGCTGGATCAGCATCTCAGGACATATTATCTGTAAGAGTTCTTGGTCCAAAAATTTTAAATAAGGAAATTAACCGGCTGTGTGTTTCGTTGGATGACATGCATTTCGGAGAACTTGATTTAAAGTCAGGGGAAGTAACCGTCAATAAAACACAAAAAAACTCTCAAGATGATGACCTCTTGGATGATTTGGTCGAGCTTGCTCTAGAGAATGGAATAAAAGTTAGTGTTGTCCCTAAAAAATATCTGCCTAACGGCAGAAGCTTTGTCGCTTCATAAATGAGTTTTTTATGGAGGGGAGAGAGCGTCTTACCCTTCCATTGCTGCTCTGTGTATAGATTTAACACTATACTGAACTTGTATGAAAAAAGTAAGATTTTAATATGAAACATCTATTAGAAATTATCAGGCTTTTGAGCTCTCATAAGCCCTATGTGTACTACTCATTGGCCTATGGTCTCTCCACTCTCATTGTACCACTTGGGGTTCAGTTCCTTGTCAATAATTTAGCTCTTTCTGGTTTGTGGTTGAATATTTCAGCCTTTATTATTTTTATAGTCATCGGGCTTATTCTTTCTCAGATAATAAAGCATTCGCAACTAATTATAGCTGAATCGCTTCAAAGAGAGATCTTTTGCATAGAGATTGAACAATGGAGAAATTTTAATCGGAAAGACTATTCTCATTACTATTTTGAAGTTCTGAATCTTCTAAAGTCCTTTTCTAAATCATATTCGAACCTGATTGAGTTGGGATTGGTTATGGTTTTCGGCCTAGCGACCATTGTAATGTTTCATCCAATGTTTCTACCAATTGCAATTATTATTGTCCTTATGATACTCCAGATCTATAAATCATCTTCTTCTGCTCTAGTATCTTCTATTAAGGAATCGGATGAGAAATATAAGATTTATGACATAATTCATTCAGAAAGACAGATTCAAGAACATGATTTACAAAGTTTTCTGGAGGCCCGGGACGGTCACTTCCGTTTTATTAGAAAGAATTCGTTTAAAATTTCTGCATTAGTCGTTATCATCCAAGCCTTTCTTCTTTCAGTTGGATGCTACCTCATAAAAATTAACCAGCTTTCTGTAGGCCAATTGGTATCTGCTGAAATAATTATTTCAGGAATATTCATACCTTTATCTAAGCTTCCTTTGACCTTGGAAGCTGTCTACGATTACGAAACAAGTAAATATAAAATTAAAAAAGCAATGGAAGGTCAGAATGCGTGATCTTCAAACTTTAATTAATCCCAAACTCCCTTTTGCACCCTCAAAAAATACGACTCTCAAGGCTATCATTGTATTCATTACCGTAGTTATGTTCTGTCCTTGGACTGCATTTACAGTTGGTAAGGGCCAAATCACTGCTATTAATCCAAACGAGAGGGTGCAGACAATAACTGCTCCTCTTGGAGGATTTATTAAAACTTGGCATGTTAAGGAAGGTGATCGTGTAGAAGAGGGCCAAATTATCGCAGATCTAATTGATAATGATCCCTCTCTGCTTGATAGACTTGAAACAGAAAAAAATGCGGCGAAGACTGGCCTGGCCTCAGCGCAGCTAATGATGGATACCGCTAAATTAGACTTAGAGAGACAGAAAAAGTTATTTGAACAAAATTTGTCATCGAGAAAAGACTATGAAAAAGCTAAGATCGAGTATTCCAAACTCGCCGTCGAACATTCAAAAAATTTAGCTACTCTCACTAAGTCTGAAACTCAACTTTCCCGTCAATCAACACAACGGATTGTCGCACCTAGAAAGGGCACGATAACAAGGATTATTCCTGGTGAAAGAGGTATGCTCATTAAAGCGGGGAATCCTATCGCGATATTTGCGCCAGATGTGAGGACCCCAGCTGTTGAACTCTGGGTTGATGGAAATGATGCTTCAATGTTAAGTCCTGGTCTGAATGCAGAACTCCAATTTGAAGGTTGGCCCGCTATTCAGATTGCTGGTTGGCCATCCGTTGCGATTGGGACATTTAAAGGAAAGGTTCATCTCATTGATCAGGCGAGTTCTCATGATGGCAAATTCAGAGTTCTACTTGTGCCAGCATCCGATTGGCCGAGTCAAAAAATTCTGCGACTTGGTGTTAATGCTAAGGGGTATATTAAATTACGAGATTCTTTTGTGATTAAAGAAATCTGGAGACAACTCAACGGTTTCCCTCCGGTGCTCGAACCAATACAGGATGAACTAAATAAGATGCTTTATAACAAAGAATCT
>DLGL01000008.1:0-5523 GCA_002482685.1 Bacteriovoracaceae bacterium UBA7695
ATACCCATCACTGCGTGGTTACCTACCACTGTTAAAGAAGCTAAAAAGCGCGGCTGGGATGAGCTCGATGTTATTTTGATAACAGGGGACGCGTATGTTGATCATCCCGCTTTCGGTGCAGCGGTTATGGGTCGGATCTTTGAATCTTTGGGTCTTAAAGTAGCGATTATTGCTCAACCTAACTGGCGGGATGATCTTCGTGATTTCAAAAAATTTGGTAAGCCAAAATATTTCTTTGGAGTGACTTCTGGAAATATGGATTCGATGGTCAATAAGTACACTGCAGGCAAGCGTCTGCGCTCAACTGATGCTTACACACCAGGGGGCTCCCCGGATTTTAGACCGGATTATGCGACTACCGTTTACACACAAAAACTTAAAAGTATCTATCCTGACGTTCCGGTTCTCATTGGTGGTATTGAGGCTTCTCTCAGACGGGTTACTCACTATGATTTCTGGTCTGATAAACTCATGCCCAATATTCTCACGGCTTCGGGAGCAGATTTGTTGGTTTATGGTATGGGCGAGCAGCCCATCAGGGATTTAATTAAATACCTCGTGAAGGGAATTCCATTTGATTCCTTAAAAACAATTCCTCAGACAGCAGTTTTAATCGATGCTGAGGATGAACTTCCTAAAAATAAACAGTGGGAAGACTTTGAACTGACAAGCCATGAAGATTGCCTGGCAGATAAAAAAGCCTATTCTAAGAACTTCATGCACGTTGAAGTCGAGAGTAATAAGCAGTTTGCTAAACGGCTGAATCAAAAAGTTGGCGACAAACGTCTGGTGATTAATCCTCCTTACCAGACCATGACTGAAAAAGAGATCGATAACTCTTTTGATCTTCCTTACACCAGACTCCCACATCCTAAGTACAAAGACCGTGGTCCTATCGCCGCCTTTGATATGATTAAGTTCTCCATCAACACTCACCGTGGATGCTTTGGCGGATGTAGCTTTTGTACTATCTCCGCCCACCAGGGGAAGATGATTGCTTCGCGCTCGAAAGCTTCGATCATGAAAGAGCTTGATCAAGTGGTGCGGATGCCGGATTACAAGGGCTACATCTCTGATATGGGGGGGCCGTCGGCCAATATGTATCAGATGAAGGGAATAGATCAGGCCATCTGTGACAAGTGTGCCGCTCCCTCGTGCGTTTTTCCTCAGGTTTGTAAAAATCTTGAAACCAATCCCCAGAAAATGACTGATCTCTACCGAGAAGTCAGTAAACACCCAGCTGTTAAAAAAGCCTTTGTAAGTTCTGGTCTACGCTATGATCTCATGTTTGATCCCCGGTCTTCTCATCCTAAGCAGGATGAGGAATACGTTGAGCAGCTTATCACTCACCACGTTTCAGGGCGCTTAAAAGTGGCCCCAGAGCACACAGAAGATGAAGTCTTAAAGCTTATGCGAAAACCGAGCTTTGATTACTTTCATAAATTCAAACTGCGTTTTGAAGAAGTGAGTAGGAAAAAAGGCATTAAGCAGGAAATCATTCCTTACTTCATTTCAAGTCATCCGGGTTGTACTCCAGAAGATATGGCCAAACTTGCGGCGAAAACTAAGGCACTTGGTTATAAACTTGAGCAGATTCAGGATTTCACGCCGACGCCAATGACAGTGGCAACTGAGATTTATTATTCGGGGTATCATCCCTACACCCTTAAAAAGGTCGATACGGCCATTTCTCTGGATGATAAAACCAAGCAGAGGACTTTTTTCTTCTGGTATAAACCAGAAAACAAAATCTTCATCAAAAACTACCTCTCTAAGGCCAAAATGTTTGATACCATGAAGGATTTGTTCGGTTAATCCCGCGTAATTTGTTGGTTTTTCGCCTCTGGTAGCCTAATATCTTCCCTATATGAGTACTCTTTTAACGCTTCAGAACCTGAGTCTGCATTACCCCCATAAAACTATTTTTCAAGATGTGACTTTCACACTGAATCAAGGTGATAAAATCGGGGTCCTGGGACTTAACGGTCACGGAAAATCTTCTCTCTTTAAAATCATCGCAGGCGAGGCCACACCCGATACCACGGTGCCGGCCTTTATTTACGATAAGAGTAAAGACTTTACTTATTTCTACGTCCCTCAGGAATTAACTAATCTTGAAGACTGGACCATTGAAAACTATTTCTTTGAATTCCATCCGGCGATGAAAGTTCTAAAACTTAAACTCGATAAAATTAACGATAAGCTTGGATCTGGAGAAGGGGACTTTGATAAACTCATCAATGAACAAGGTCATATCTACGAAGAACTCTTAAAGCTTGGTGAAGATAAACTTCACGCTCAGTACATCAGTTACCTTAAATATTTTGGTCTTGAAAACTATGACCGAAAGATGAGTTCTCTGTCTGGTGGTGAGCAAAGAAAAGTCGCCTTAAGCCTCGGACTTTCTGCTCCTCAGGAACTTATCCTCTGGGATGAGCCTACCAACCATTTGGATCTTGAAACCATCCAGGATTTTGAAGATGAGCTCCAGGGTTCGCGCAAAACCTTTATGATCATCTCCCATGATAGAAGTTTATTAAACAACGTCGTGGATAGAATTATTCATATTCAGCGCGGAAAACTCAGAAGCTTCAGCGGAACCTATGAAGCTTACCTTCAGTTCTTGCAAGACGATCAGAAACGCCGTGAAAAAGAATTAGACAAGCTCACCAACATTCAGCGCAGAGAGACTGCCTGGATCAGCCGTGGGGCCAAAGCACGTCGAACTAAAAGTAAAAAACGAATTGAAGACTACGGCTCCCTTAGTAAAACGATTACTGATCTCAAAGCCCAGGCCCATAAATCAGTCAGCTTAGATTTAAAATCTTCTGGAAGAAAATCGAAGATCTTAATTGCAGCAGAAGACTTAACGCTTAAATTCGGTGAGAGAACACTTTTTGATAAACTCAATTTCTCTATTGCTAAGGGTGATAAGATTGCCCTCCTTGGAAGAAACGGTGTCGGTAAATCATCTCTGTTAAAAATTCTTCTAGGGGAATTAGAGCAGACTTCTGGAACGGTTAAGCGTCTGGATAATCTTGATTCAGGGTACTTCTCTCAAAAAAGAGAAGGGCTAAAAGATGAAGAGACTCCTTGGCAAATGATTGGCGAGGGGATTGATTACGTGATCTCAAATACAGGGGATAAGCGCCACGTGGCTTCATACCTTGAAGGCTTCTTATTCAGCTCGGATGAAATCAAGCGGCCTATTCACACCTTCTCAGGTGGAGAAAAAAACCGTCTGCAATTAGCTCAGTTTATGAAACATGCCCGGGATATCTGGATCTTTGATGAGCCTACCAATGATCTGGATTTAGAAACCATCGGGATTTTAGAAGATGAACTTCGCGCTTATGAAGGGGCCTTGATTGTGGTCGGACATGATAGATCATTCATTGAGAACGTGACCGATAAGTGCTGGGTTCTTCACGAAGGGAAAATGGAAAACTTTGAGGCAGGATTCTCACACGCTGAGATGTTCCTCGAAGCGATTCACCTGGAAGAGCAGCTTAAAAAGAAAGCTCCACCGGCGGAAGTTAAAAAAGTGGTTTCTGTCGATAAGATGAGTAATAAAGAGCGAAACCGCTATAATGAACTCGAAAAAGAAATTGAAAAAACCGAAGAAAAAATTGCGGCAATCAAGGGCGAGATGAATGGAGCTAGCTTTACAAAGTTAGCTGAACTTCAATCCAAACTTGATGTGCTGGATACAAAATTAGAATCTTTTGTTAACGAATGGGCCACTCTTGGGGCCAAATTATAAAGTGAGGAACTATGGAACCTGTTATTAAAGGGACTTATGAGAATCCTTCTCAAAGCCTGGCCGTTGGTCAGTACATGTCGAAAGTATATTTATGGATGAGTGTCGGAATTCTTCTGACGGCCATCGTTGCTATGAGTTTTGCCAGTGATCCCGAACTTGTTTTTACTGTAGCTTCTAACAAGATTCTTTACTGGGGTCTCTTTATCGTTCAGATCGGTTTAGTGATGTGGCTCTCTGCCGGTATTCACAAGATGAATGCCCTGACTGCAACCGCTCTATTTTTAATCTACGCTTCACTCACTGGTGTAACTCTTTCGGTGATATCTTTGGTTTATACTCAAGAGAGCATTGCGAGCGCCTTTTTCACCACTGCCGCTGGTTTTGCAGGACTTTCGGCCTACGGATACTTCACTAAGCGTGACCTCGGTCCGGTTGGAAATTTCTGTCAGATGGGCCTTTGGGGTCTGGTTGGTTTCGGATTAATTACAATCTTCTTCCCATCTCTCATGGGGACAACTGCCAGTAAGGTTTATGGACTGGTAGGGATTGTCGTATTCGCTGGATTAACGGCCTATGACACTCAGGCAATTAAATCCATGGCCCTTCAGGCGCGGACGCAAGAAGAGCAGAGTAAGGGTGCCATTATTGGTGCTTTGAAGCTCTATCTTGATTTCATCAATCTTTTCTTATTCCTTCTTAGAATGTCTGGTGACCGTAGACGCTAGTTTCGCTCTTGTCCGGTGTTAAATAGCACCGGACAAATTTGCCCGATTCATCTCGCAATAAATTCCCTTTAAACTATAAGGGATGAAAACTCTTCTTCTTATTGGTTTTTTTGCATGTCTCTACCTCCACTTCCAAAAACAGGATGCAGTGGTTGAGCAACTTGACGTGCTATCAACAAAACAGTCTGCCGTTAAAAAAATGCCTATGCCTCAGGTTGAACGTCCCGCTATCACTCATATCCAGACTCCAGTTGAGGAAAAGATTGCTGAGAGCGAATCAAGCGAAGATATGATTACCGATGAAGACCTCGCCATGAGTGATGAGAATACTGAATTTCAGATTCCCTGGGATGAGGTTGAAGAGGGCTGGAAGACAAATTTAAGAGAGTATTTAGTCAGTGTTGATCCGGATAAAGCTGATGAGATGTTTGCTGCTTATCTGGAAGAAAAAAAGAAGTATGTTGATAGAATCGATTTCTCTGACGCTGAATCCGGGGCGATGGATGATCCTGAAGCGGTAAAAAACTCAGAACCAATGCTGGTTGAAAGTGACGCCAAGGAAGATGACCTGCAGCGAAGCCATTCAGATAATTTAAAAGACATTTTCGGAGATCACTACTCGGCCGTAGAAGCTCTTCATAAAGAGTACGTAGATTCTGTTCAGTACCTGAACCGTGATTCTCAGAAATTCAGTATTTCTTTCTAGACTCAAGGCGCAAATCGTCCTTATTACCTCAAAATTTAGCCTCGAAGCTTCCTGATAGTTCTGCTATATTGGGTCAAAATTTTCGGGGATCCCTATTATGATTGCAGCTCATGACTTACGACTTCAGTTTGGTGGAAGAACGTTATTTGATGATGTGAATTTGAAGTTCACCGCAGGTAACTGTTACGGTGTGATTGGTGCCAATGGTGCTGGTAAATCTACCTTCATTAAAATTCTCTCAGGTGAGATTACTCCTACTGCTGGTCGGGTTGAAATTTCTCCCGGTGAGCGTCTGGCCGTTCTCAAACAAAACCATTTTGCTTACGAAG
>DLGL01000008.1:5552-5887 GCA_002482685.1 Bacteriovoracaceae bacterium UBA7695
TTACGAAGAAGAGGAAGTTCTGACCACCGTGATAAAGGGCCATTCGCGCCTAGTTGAGATCATGAAAGAGAAAGACGCTCTTTACGCAAAAGAGGATTTTTCAGACGCTGATGGTGAGCGAACAGCTGAGCTTGAATCTGTGTTTGCTGAGATGAACGGGTGGGAGGCTGAGGCCAATGCTGCTTCACTTTTAGCAGGTCTGGGGATCAAGGAAGCGTTTCATACTAAAAAAATGAAAGAGCTCACAGGTGGTGAGAAAGTAAAAGTCCTTCTGGCCCAGGCACTCTTTGGAAAACCAGAAATTCTTCTCCTGGATGAGCCTACCAACGATTTAG
>DLGL01000008.1:5976-9163 GCA_002482685.1 Bacteriovoracaceae bacterium UBA7695
TCTCCCATGACCGTCACTTTTTAAATAAAGTGTGCACACATATTTGTGATATCGATTTTACCAAGATTAAACTTTATGTGGGCAACTATGATTTCTGGTACAAGTCTTCTCAGCTGGCCCAGAGAATGATGTCTGATATCAACAAGAAAACTGAAGACAAAATGAAAGAGCTCCAGGAGTTCATTCGTAGGTTCTCGGCGAATGCCTCGAAATCTTCTCAAGCAACCTCTCGTAAAAAAATGCTCGATAAATTAACTCTCGAAGATATTCAGCCCTCAACTCGTAAATATCCCTTCGTGTCGTTTAGGCCTGACCGTGAGGCAGGGGACCAGCTGGTTAGTGTTGAAGGTCTGACTGTCACGCTTGAAGGAGTTAAGATTTTAAATAATGTTTCTTTCACGATCAGAAAGGGTCAGAAAGTTGTCTTTCTTGCTAAATCTGAAGTCGTGACCTCGGCACTATTTAAGTGCCTTATGGGCGAGCAGACGCCTGATGCCGGGAAAATTCAGTGGGGGATAACCACCACACGTGCTTATCTTCCAAGTGATAACTCAGCTTTCTTCAAAGACGCTACTCTCAATCTAATCGATTGGCTTCGTCAGTACTCCAAAGATCAGACAGAAACTTTCCTGCGTGGATTTTTAGGCCGCATGCTTTTCTCCGGAGAAGAAGCCCTTAAAAAATGTAATGTTCTCTCAGGAGGCGAGAAAGTTCGCTGTATGCTCTCCAAGATGATGCTTTCGGGATCAAATGTGCTTTTAATGGAAAACCCAACTAACCACTTAGACCTTGAAACCATTACGGCCGTTAACGAAGGGCTGATTGATTTTAAGGGGACACTCCTTTTCACCTCTCACGATCACGAGTTTGTGCAAACCATTGCAAACCGTGTGATCTCAATTGAAGACCGCGGTGTGCGTGATGAAGAGTGTACCTACGATCACTTCCTGGGGCTTGACTGATATGCATATGCTTATCTCTCACTTCCTTATTTTGGTTGTGGCCCTGATCCATCTCTACATCATGTATCTGGAAATGGTCCTGTGGACAAGGCCCAAAGGACTTAAGGTCTTTCGCATGTCACCTCAAAAGGCTGAGGACACCAAAGTCCTGGCACTCAATCAGGGTGTCTATAATGGATTTTTGGCGCTGGCACTCATCTGGGGAGTTCTTGAAGGAAAGCAGGAGCTTCAGCTATACGGCCTAATCTGTGTCTTTATTGCCGGTCTTGTCGGCGCCGCTACAGTGGGAAAAAAGATATTTTTCATTCAGTCACTACCTGCACTGATTGCGCTGATCGTTTTCTGGCGAGTTCAATTATCCTAAGGAGAAGTTATGCTTAGATCTCTGGTTTTGTGTCTAAGTTTTTTTCCTCTAATTTCTACCGCATTTGATTGGCAGGGGCATCGTGGTGCCCGTGGTCTTTATCCAGAAAATACGATCAATGCCATGAAGGAAGCACTTAAGTACCCGGTTAATACGCTTGAACTCGATGTAGTAATTTCTAAAGATAATCAGATCGTTGTGAGTCATGAACCCTGGATGAGTGAAGAAATTTGCCTTAGTCCTAAGGGTGAGGCCATTAAAAATCGACAAGTGAACCTTTATAAAATGTCATACGCTGACATTGCGAAATATGATTGTGGATCGAAGAGTCATCCTCGCTTTCCCCGGCAGAAAATGATTAAAGAGAGCAAGCCTCTGCTAAAAGATTTAATTAAGGATCTGGTCTCTTCAGGCAAAAATTTTAATATAGAAATCAAATCGACCATTGAAGATGAAAAAGATGGATTTCAGCCTGAGTACAAAAAGTTTACTGATGAAGTAATATCACTTGTAAAAAAACTTCTTCCCTTGAATCGCTTTAGTATTCAGAGTTTTGACTGGCGTGTTTTGAAGTATCTTAATGAAAAATACCCGGATGTCACTTTAGTCGCTTTGAGGGAGTCGGCCTTTACCCTCGATGGAGTCATTACCGAACTAGGATTCTCCCCGGACATTTTTTCGCCGGACTATGAACTTATAACTGCCGCTGATGTGGCGAGTTTTCATGAGAAAAAAATCAAGGTTATCCCATGGACGGTAAATACTACTGAAGCCATGAATAAGATGATTGCTATGCACGTGGACGGCATTATAACGGATTACCCTGACCTGATAAAAGATGTTCCTGCTTCTTCCTTCACAAATCCGGTTACCTGTAAAAAAGGGTATAATTCATTCGAGAGAAATTGTGTCAAAATTCCCAGGCATGCTCTCGCATCTGAGCAGAATCCCGGTTGGGTTTGTAAGTATGGTTATTCCCAGAAGAGAGATTCCTGTATAAAAATAAAACTTCCACGTCATGCTGTATTCGCTGAAGATGGAAAAACCTGGGTCTGTAAAGATGGGTATGAGCGCTACCGCTACAAATGTAAAAAGAAATAATCTCTATGGCAAAATCTAAAATTCTTTTAATTGATGATTCCGAGGATATTCATCACCTGGTGAAGAAGACACTTTTTGAGATCAGTGACGTTACAAGTGCCTACAGCTTTTCCGAAGGGGTAAAATTCTTTGATCAGTCAGAATTTGATATCGTTATCATTGACCTCAATCTGGATGACAAAAATGGGATGGATCTATTAAAAGAGTTTAAGTCTGTACCAAGTGAATCGCGATTTTTTATCATGACTGGCAAAGATAGTATCAACGATGAGCTCCTGGGGCATACCTACGGAGTTCATGAATATATTAAAAAACCAGTAAACACCGACATCCTGAAAGTCATTATTCAAAAAAACCTTAAAGTGATAACAGGGGTCCGTCATGACGAGCTTGTTGTGCCACCCTTTCATATCTTTCCGAATGACTATAAGGCAACGGCCACAAATGAGAAGGGGATTGTCGAAGAGCTGCAACTGACGGTGAAGGAATTCAAAATTCTTGTGAAGTTAGTTTCTCATCCTGATAAGCCTTTCAGTCGTGAAGAGCTTTTTAACCAGATCTGGGAGTCAGACTCAGAATCCACTTTTCGAACCATCGATATGCATGTGAGCTCTTTACGCAAAAAACTAGGTTCCCATGGCCAGTATATCAAGACTATTCATCAGGTCGGCTACAAGTTCAGCACCTATTAAATCGAATACTTAAATCGTTGCCTGTAAAATCTTCTAACCCCTTGAGGTGGCTGCGGATTCGAGATATC
>DLGL01000008.1:9179-10175 GCA_002482685.1 Bacteriovoracaceae bacterium UBA7695
TTTCAACCTTCGGGGACTAGAATGAAAAAACTTATGGTTTTTGCCACTGTAATGCTAGCGACAACTGCTTACGCCGAGAAATGGGACAAGCACAACAATCCACATTACTTCTCATCGATTGCTGGTGGGGCGATGAAGACTGCCCTAAGGGATTTACCTCAGTCTGCTCGACTACGTGATGACCGTCTCGGTTGGTCTGAGACCTACTGGCCGTCAAATGTGGGTGGTATCGCTTACCGTTGGAATAGTCCTAATCCTATGCCGTTTAAATATGCTCTAAACACTAAAGAGCAAGTTGCTCGCATGAGCGAGAAGCAACTTTCAGAATTGTCACCGGCCGAGCTCTACGATATTTCGCAAAGTAATTATAACTACCCACTGACGAAGAAAGTGTTGGCCCAATATACGACGAGAGATCTTTGGTGGGAAGGGATCTGCCATGGTTGGGCCCAGGCAGCTGCAAACTACCCTGAACCTGATAAGACAGTGGTTGTAAATAAAGAGGGGATCCGTGTTCCGTTTGGTGCATCGGATGTAAAAGGCCTTCTCGCTCTCCATGATGCTCACAATTCAAAAGGACTTTACGCCCGGATTGGTGCCCGTTGTGGCGCTGACGGAAAAGTCGATGGAGAGGCTTTTCCTGAAGATGGTGATGTGAAATTTCCGGAGGCCAAAGAGGCCAACCGCAAAGAGTGTATGGACACCAATGCAGGAGCTTTTCATATTGTGCTAACTAATCTTATTGGAATTTATTCTAAAGGTTTTGTAGCAGATGTTGACCGCTTCAACGATGTCTGGAATCAACCAATTGTTTCCTATGAGTCTGTAGTATTGCCTGATGCCCCGGTCGTAACTATTAAAGAGAGCAAACAGGGTATTGTCAGAAAGGTGAGAGTTAAGACTGATATGACTTACGGAGATGAGTTAGAGTTTTATTCACCGGAGCTTGCAAGTGAAGGTATCCTGGGATTTGTTTCAAAAGATCCAGTCACTGGA
>DLGL01000068.1:0-6765 GCA_002482685.1 Bacteriovoracaceae bacterium UBA7695
CATCGAGAGATTCAATGACACCTTCATTAGTCGCAAGGCTTCCACTGAATTTATCGTTACTTAATCCCTGTTGCCATATTTTAGGGTTAATTACACCAGTTAAGTTTAGACTCAATTCTTCTTTAACGGCCGCTTCATTTTGAGCAACTGGAGAACTATCCGTAGCCGCAGAAGCTACTTGTGGCCCTTCTTTTATGGTCTTAATTTTAGAAGGGAGCTTTTTCACAGCAAGCTTCTGCCAGTTTATAGATGCAGCAACTCCACGATTAGATTTGATAGCGCCGTAAACCTCATCAAGCCTCTTAGCAAATCTGGTGTCGGAACTTGAAATGGAGGATTCTGAATTAATCACAATCGCATTGTAAATACCCGTCATCACCAAAAAGCCAAAGGTGAGTCCAGTGAGTAATTTTTTTGTGTCATTACCAAATTTCATAAAAACCCCATGAATACATTTGCTATTCATAGAGCAATCAAGATGCCAGATAATAAGGTCGTAAACTTTGGTATTTTGGTAAGTAAGTAGACAGAAATTGAGAACTTTTTCTAAATGTGTCTAATTTTTAGACACAATTAACTGAGAAATTGATCAAAAAAAAAGCTCCTTACGGAGCTTTTTTTATTCAGTCATGGGTGCTTGTTTTAGATAATCCGCATGAGATGAGCGAAACCGCTTCATCGCAATTACAACTAAGTCAGCAATAGGTATGTTGGTATTTTTCGCCATCGTCTCGAAATCTTCTGCTACGTCTTTTTCGATTTTAACTTTTATCTCTTTTAACTCAGCTTGATTGTGCTTTTGAGATTTCATATTGGCCCCTGTGTAGATTTTGGAGTTATTTTACTTTTTTTTCGGAGGCTGTCACGGGCCTACTTGCGGCCAGCAACGATCTTTAAGGCACTTTTTTTACGCAAGCTGACTAACGCCATAGTAATTTCGTGGTCTAGGAGCTGACAATGCTGATAGATGTCAAACGGGGAATTCCATTCAGTCAGGATTTCCAGCACTTCAAACTCCTGAGGGGTGACGGGCAGGGTATCATCGATAAACCCCACATCTATAAGAATTTTCACGTTCTCAGGGGGACGAAACTTCAATGAGTCCTGATAGTTCTTTATTACATCCCCCATTTTGTTTTTCATAACAGCATAGGGATAATGAATCTGTCGCTCTTTTTCATCCACAACTTCAGGCTCAACAACGTAGTTGAAAGACTGTAATGAAAACTCCTGGATTATAAGCTGATAGAAAGCTTTGAGGGCCCGATGCTGCTGATAAACTACCTGGTAAATCTCACCATTTTTAAATAGCAAGTGTCCAAGGTATTGGCGGTTAAAGGTAGATAAGATGTTTACCTTCCCCGTGAATTGAACCGCAATCTGCTCCTCAATAGTGTCTATCAACTTAAATTGATGATCCATTACTTATTCAATCCTAGAATTTTTGAGAAAAAACCGCTCTTCTCTTGTTCAGGTGGAAGTGCTGGAAGAAAAAACTGGTCAACTTTGTGGCCAACTTCTTCAAAAGCTTTCCATACCGGACGATCACGGAATCTATCCTGAGTCATGTAAGGCTCACCTTTATCAGATCCTGTTCTTAGTTCAATTTCCAAAGGAACTTTGCCTAAAAAGTTTAAATCAAGTTGCTCAACAGCTTTGGCCACACCACCTTCACCAAAAATGTGGTGCTCGGTTCCGCAATGGTTACAGATAAATGAACTCATATTTTCAACCATCCCAATAATAGGGAGATTTAATTTTTTAAACATTTCGGCGCCCTTTTTAGCATCCAAAAGGGCTATATCCTGAGGAGTTGAGATAACTATCGCTCCATCGACATGTGCATTTTGAATCATGGAGAGCTGGATATCACCGGTGCCAGGTGGCAAATCAATTAAGAGGTAATCCAGGCCTGTCCAATCAACATCAAAGAGAAACTGATTCAGCACACCCCCAAGCATAGGTCCCCGCCAGATAACTGGGTCCTGTTCGTTGATGAAAAATCCAAAGCTCATGAACTTTATTCCAAACGCTTCAACAGGGATGATTTTTTTCTCAGAATTTGAGCGTGGTTTTTCATCTCTTTTACCAAAGATCATAGGAAGTGATGGACCATAAATATCAGCATCAATCACACCAATTTTTTTTCCTTGTTTTGAAAGTGTAATTGCTAGATTTGCCGTAAACGTTGATTTGCCCACGCCCCCTTTGCCGGAACCGATTGCAATAATCTTCCCTACACCAGGAACTGGTTTTTTCTTATCAATGGTCCCGTGCCCTGCCTTAATTTGGGCCGGTTGCGTAGGGCCAGCCGCTGGGGGCTGAGAGGCTTGCCCATCAAGTGCTTTGAAAACATCCTGAGATTGGGTCGATGTCGTTTTAACCATTATATTGTCGATTCCAACGAGGTCACTCAGAGCTTTAGCAATCTCTCCTTCGATAGTCCTTTTTTCGGCCGGTGAAATCCCATCCCGATTGTACTCAGCTACCAGTTTTTCACCTTCCATCGCCACATGTTGCCAGCGATTTTCTGAATCAAAACTCTTGCCACTGGCAGGATTGATGAGTTGACCTAAGCGTTTTTTGATTTCTTCGAGCATAAGAGATTCCTTATAAACCTGAGCTAATTGGTTTGTTTTAAACTAAACATATTTCTAACTGGTACAATTTCCAAAGACATTTTATGATGTTTTATAAAACCTTGAATAGGATTAAAGCATTGGCCTTCTACAAACGATCTATCTTTTTAGTTAATCCCGCTTTCCAACTGGGTTTCAGTTTAATTGTCTGTTCGATCATTTTCCTGTCCAGTCTCATTTATCCACTCATTCTTTTAGATTTTTTTACTGAACTTATGACCCGTTTTCCAGACCTCTCGGCAAATATGAAATTAGCTCAGAGTGATCTCATAATCTTTCTGGCCGTGATTCAACTCATATTTATTACTATGTGCTTTATAATGTTCATTTTCCTGACACATAAGATCGCTGGACCGATGCATAAACTTAAAAATCATCTTGCTAATATTCGTCAAGGTCAGCCCATAACTCCACTAACATTCAGAAATGGAGACCACTTCCATGATGTAGCTGAGGAAGTCAGTTTATTCCTAGAGACACTTTCCATGAATCAAGAAAGTGATTTACAGTACCTGGATGAAGTTGCTCTCTATATTGAGAACCTAACACCGGTAGTTCCTGATGATAAGAAACCAGTTTTAAATGAAATTTCCCGCAGACTAACTGAAATTCGCTCACGTTATAAAGATAGCCTTTAATCCGTGTAATAATTCTAAAATACGTTATAATGAAGACTATTTTCCATGAAGGAAACTAAGACTTGAGGCTATGAATTTCATTCTAATTTTCCCACTATTCATCATATCACTTTGGGCGCAGTCGCCTGTTTCAACGCCTATAACGTCGGATGGTTTTGTAACTTCAGAAGCTCTGAAGTTGACACGAAATGACCACATCATCGGCGAGCATCTCATCAATATGATGAAACTAGTTGAAACGGGATATGTTAACAAAGATGCTCTCCAAAAAATTAACCTGGAAGTAAAAAAATCCCAACATTTTGGTATTTTTGTTCCCTGGTTGAATTCAGTACAAGAAATATCTAAGCTCTCAAAGTCATCCGAATTTATTACTCTCTGTAAGCAATTCAATGGTAAAAAAGAGAATTTCACAGTTGAGAAAGTTTTGTACCGAAATGCAGGTAATTATTGTCGAGAAAGAGCACTTGAAGCCATTTCCAGAGATATTGAGAAAAATAATATTATCTCAGATGAAGCGACTCAATTTATTCAAGAAAATCTCAAGTATTATTTAACCAAAAAGAATAAAAAGAACTTTGCTTTTTTTATACAATCTCATGTGACTAAACCGGATATCTTAAAAAAGCTCTCACAAGAAGTGACCACATACAGTGTTCAGCATTCAATTGTCCCCTCTCAAGAGGTCCTCAAAGATATTCTTATAAATGAGCAGATAACAAAACTTATTCAGGACAAAGGGCTGAATCTTGTCCAGAACCAAAATGTTTTTTATGCTGAATTCGGTAAGCTTATCGAGCAGGGCTACAGAGTTATTGATGGAAAAAAAGAAGTTGGTCCGGTTAAACAACATTTCAACTTTATGAAAAACTATCTTGAATTAAACCAAGATCATTTACCAGTGGGTCTGTGTCTTTCAAGACTTAATGACTTTTCTAAGGCTGTTTTTCGTGCAAACTTTAAAGATCTCTCGCGCGACATATTTAAATATATTGTTAAAAAGAAAAATAAAGAAATTCATGAAGATGCACTTTTCTTCTATCTCTGGACTCATCTTTCTCTGAATGAATTCAAAGAAGCTCAATCTCTCGCAAAAAAATATGATCTTTTAAATAACAAAACTAATATTCAGGACCCACGATTAAAATTCTGGATAGGTTACCTGAACGAAGCTACAAATGAAAAAAAAGAAGCTATTCGATGCTTCGAAGAAATTATAGTCAACAGTCCGCTTAGTTATTACGCCATCATGAGTGTTAAGAAACTTCAAAAGCTTAAGCCAGACTCCCAAGCAGTAAAATTTTATTCAAAAAACACATTGGATGAGACCGGTGCACTATCATTTGACCCAAAACTTTTAGATCAGGACTTTAAGTCTTCGCTAGTGAGATTAAAAGCGTGGGCAAAAATTGATTCTCAAAGAATGATGAACCTAGAGATCAAACGATTAAAGCGACATAGCATGCCTTCATTTATAGTTTCTTTACCAACTGACAAACAAAGTTCTGCTCGTTCAGATCTGCATATTATTAATGCCCGAATTATTTCCGATTCCCAAAACTACCTGGCCACATTTCGCTACCTCTATCAGGTACTAGATAAGAAAGAAGTTGTATTTAACAAGGCCCTTCTAGAAATTCTTTACCCAAAACCCTACCTACCTGAACTCAGCCAAGCGCTCAAGAAAGATAAATTAGATCCTATTGTCGTTCTTTCACTGATTAGACAAGAATCGGTATTTAACCCCCTCGCCAGATCACATGTTGGTGCGCGTGGGCTTATGCAGTTAATGCCTGCAACTGCCAGAAGAATGAAACGATCAGTTAGGGATAAACACCTTATCAACCCAAAGCTAAATATTGAGCTGGGAACAAAGTATTTTCGAGGCTTAATCAAAAGATATGATGGAAATCTCGTTTATACTTTAGCTGCCTACAATGCTGGTGAGGGCAGGGTAGAGCGCTGGAAAGGAACCCTATTCAATCCTGAAGAAACAATTCTCAAAAATATTGAGGCGATTCCTTTTCTTGAAACTAGAAACTATGTAAAACTCATATTTCGAAATATGTTTTTTTACAAACTTCTATTGGAGCGCAAAGATACAGACTCCAGTGAGTTGAACAAAATATATAATATTCAACTTGGATTCAAGAACTAGTCACACCCTAAAAACTTTCAACTTACAATTTCAAATTGTCCAATCTTTAGACACCCCATCAAAATAGGCTTTAATTCTCCCCTTTGTCATTTGTGGTTTCAGTCCTTTATACCTTGTTTCCTGGCACCAACCTTGCTCATAAAATCCTATAACTTATCTGAGGTAAACTATGTTCAGGCAAACTCTAACGGCTCTTATTCTCCTGTCTTCCCTTAATGTTATGGCCTACACCATAAACCAAAACGAAGCCGAAACAAATTCACTTACTGCCATGGTTACTACTCATAGCTTTCCTACGGTGGCTAACGAAGCCCCAAAAGATATTCTATGCATAAGCCAGCAGTGGCATCAGCAGGATATGATGACGAGCAATCTGTTAAAAAAATTAGTCCTTCAAGCCCCGTATGCCAAAGTGTTTAAAGTTGAAGGACATAATTGTTTTGATAAGAATAAATTGACTCAGAACGATTACACCGATCTTCTCACAATTCTCAATCGAATAGATAAAGTTTCAAAATCTGCTATCTCTGTCCCAGTAGAAATAGAAAATCCAAACGTGGAAGAATGTGACGTCACTGCTGTAAGTACTGATGCACTAAGAACGCTACATTCAAATGAGAGTGATGTAGTAATTGAACTGGATAATCTAAGAAACCAAGATGCTTCCTTGGGTAAAAAATTTCTCAGAGGAACTGTCCTTATTCAGGGTGCGCAAGCAATGGGAGTAGGCATTTTATTAATGCTTCCGACATCCATCACGAAATGGGAAGGAGACGTGCTATCTAAAGCTAAAGGCCAGTTTAAAAAAGCATGGACTCAATCGCCTGTATGGGACAAAGATGAGTGGGCGATCAATTATATTGGTCATCCGCTATCCGGGGCCCTTTATTACAATGCAATCAGAAGTCAGGGTGCAAGTCCACTGGCCAGCTTTGTGTTCTCAACTAGTCAGAGTGTTATCTGGGAATATGGAATTGAAGCGTTCTTTGAAAGACCAAGTATTCAGGATTTATTGTTTACCTCAACAATAGGTTCTGCACTCGGTGAAGCTGCTCATAGAGCGACTATCAGTATGAATAAAAATGGATTTAATACATTAGAAAAAATTGTAGTAACTGTTATTAATCCAAGTTTCGTTTTTAACAATGGATACAAGAAAAAGAATCTGAAAAGGAATTAAATAATGGGAGTTCCAGGCAATCAGAACTCCCCGACTTTTCTACACGTTAAACTTGAAATGGATTACATCACCGTCTTTAACTTCGTATTCTTTACCTTCCATTCGAAACTTGCCGGCCTCTTTAACTTTTGATTCAGACCCAAGAGCAAA
>DLGL01000068.1:6800-13031 GCA_002482685.1 Bacteriovoracaceae bacterium UBA7695
CAAGAGCAAATAGATCGTTACAATGATAGATCTCAGCTTTAATAAATCCCCTCTCAAAATCAGAGTGGATCACTCCAGCTGCCTGAGGAGCTTTAGCACCCTTAGGAAAAGTCCATGCACGAACTTCTTTAACACCTGCAGTGAAGTATGTGTACATATCAAGCATGCCATATCCGGCCTTGATCATTTTAGAAAGTCCTGACTCTTCGATGCCGATGTCAGCAAGAAAAGCTGCTTTTTCTTCTTTGGACTCTAAAGCTGCAATCTCTGACTCAATCTTCCCACAGATTGTAATTACTTGAGCGCCCTCTTTTTTAGCAATCTCACGAACTTTTTTTACGTGTTCGTTTTCTTCTAAGATATTGGCCTCATCCACGTTACAAACGTAGAGCATTTTCTTCATTGTGATCAAATGGATATCGTTAATTGCATCAAGCTCATCAGCATCAAGATTTAATGAACGAGCTGGAAGACCTTCTTCCAGAACCTTTTGAAGACGCTCCAAAATGGGTTTTGAAATTTTGGCTTTATCAGAAACTTTTTTATCCTGAGACTTCACATATTTATCAAGAGTCTGGATTCTCTTCATCACTGATTCAAGATCCGCTAAGGCCAACTCAATATTGATCACTTCGATATCTGAAGCAGGATCCACCTTTCCAGCAACGTGAATAATATCTCCATCTTCAAAACAACGAACGACGTGACAGATAGCTCCCACCTGACGGATGTGACCTAAGAATTGGTTACCAAGGCCTTCACCTTTTGAGGCACCCTTCACTAGTCCTGCGATATCTACGAATTCTGTGATCGCCGGAATAACTTTTTCCGGGCCCACAATTTTTGCAATTTTTTCTAAACGCTCATCTGGAACATGAACGACACCAACGTTTGGTTCAATTGTACAAAAAGGATAGTTGGCCGCTTCAGCAGGAGCCGAAGTGAGTGCAGAGAAGATGGTAGATTTACCAACGTTTGGTAATCCAACAATTCCACAGTTCATACCCATATCAATTCTCCTAAGCTAATAGATCTTTCTTATTATAAATTCCGACTTTATTTAAACCGTCTACCATAGCAGTCAGCATCGGGTCATGTAATTTCTCAAGGAGAAGTGGTAATTGCACCTGTTCTTCCTTACTAAAAGGGCTAAGTACGTAATTAGCCACAGTTCCGTGCACCGGACGACCAATTCCAACCCGCATACGGGCAAACATATCGGTTCCAAGACAAGCCGCCATCGATTTAAGTCCATTGTGGCCGGCCAATCCACCACCCATTTTAAAATGGACCTGACCGAAGGGAATATCCAGTTCATCATGAATCACAAGAATTTTGGCCGGTTCAATTTTAAAAAAAGCGGCCATAGGCTGAACTGATTCACCAGATAGATTCATAAAAGTTTGCGGCTTTAATCCGTAAAACTTTTGACCCTTAACAGTAGCTTCAGAGTACAAACCTTTAAATTTTGATTTCCAAAGCGCAGAACCGAATGTTGGAGTGTGATCCATCAGCAGCCAGGCAATATTATGTCTGGTTGCTGCGTAGTCAGAACCTGGATTACCTAATCCTACAACTAATTGGAACATATTAAATGAAAAGTGAGCTTACCGAATCATGATTGAATGTTCGGTGAATGGCTTTTGAAAGGATATCCGCTGTAGAGACAACTTTGATTTTATCAATCTTTCTTCCTGCTTCACTCAGCGGAATTGTATCAGTGATAATCACCTGATCGAGTTCTTCACATTCTGAAATTCTTTGAATCGCAGGGTCGGAAAACACAGGGTGAGTAGCTGCAGCGTAAATTTTATTTGCCCCATTTTTTCTTAAGGCCTGGGCTGCTTGAACCAAAGTTCCGGCGGTATCGATCATATCGTCGATGATAATACAGTCCTTCCCTTTCACATCCCCAATTACATTCATGGCTTCAGCGACGTTCGGTCCAGTTCTTCGTTTATCGATAAGGGCAAGTTCAGTATTTAGTTTTTTAGCAAAGTGACGAACGCGCTCAACACCACCAGCATCCGGAGAAACACAAATAAGATTTTCGCGGTTAAGATTTTTTTGAATGTAATCTAACAATACCGGCGAAGCAAAAATGTTATCAAATGGAATATTAAAAAAGCCCTGGATTTGACCGGCGTGAAGATCCATCGTCACAACTCTTGAAGCACCGGCAACAGTCATCATATCGGCTACAAGTTTTGCAGTAATGGGAGTTCGAGGAGCGCTCTTACGGTCTTGACGAGAATAGCCATAATGAGGAACCACGGCAGTGATGGATAGTGCTGATGCTCGTTTTAGTGCATCAATAATTATCAAAAGTTCCATCAAATGTTCATTAACCGGAGCACAGGTCGATTGAAGGACGAACACATCAGCGCCGCGTACGTTTTTCTCAATCTCACAGTAAACTTCGCCGTTAGCAAAGCGTCTAAGCTGCGGGTTTACCAGTGGAATGTCGAGAAATTCAGAGATTTTCTTGGAGAGAGTAGGATTCGAGGTACCAGAGACCAGAACGATACGTCTCACAGAAAGCTCCTTAAAAAGAAAAGAGTGGTAGGGGTGGCAGGGTTCGAACCTGCGCATAGCAGAATCAAAATCTGCTGACTTACCACTTGTCGACACCCCTACAGAGAACTTTTAACGTCCAGTGAATATAGATTAATCGAGGTTTTTTTGCAAGTCATCCCAATTAATTGTTTGGAGCTTTTTTGCCTCCGGGGCTTTCCACATCCCGAGGGATTTTATAGAGTTTGTTATTAAATTTTAACTCCTACAGAGGAAGACCTGTGACCGTAAAAAGGTTCTGCTTAATTTCTAGTCTTTTTATTTCTACTCTAAGCATCAATTCCTATGCTTTACCGATCGACTGGACCGGGGCATTTGGTGTTGATACCCACATGATCAGCAACACTTGTCGTACCAACAGTGATGTTCCTGCAAAGTTTACTGCTCCAGGAGTAAGAGCCGCGGGTACCGAGGGAACTCAAGGGATCACGGGCGACTGCGATGCTAACTTCCAAACTTATATTTTCAAACTGAATCCACAAATTATCGTTAACGATGGTGTCACACTAAAAGGCGAACTTTCATCTGGTTACCTTCGTGGTGGATTTGCCGGCGACAACACGGCCAACAATCAGGATGGATCAGGAAATAACTCGTATTTCTTCGCCTCTCCTGCCCAAAGAAGTGCTCTTAACGTTAACCAAATGTACATGGAACTTTACGCTGATACAGCACTGGTTAAAATCGGTCGTATGAGTAAACACTACGGACTTGGAATTGTTTACGATGCTGGTAACGATCCGTGGGACCGTTTTTTCACAATGTATGACGGTATCGAAGCTGAGATGAAAATCGGAAACTTCAGCCTCATTCCATACTACGCAAAAATCTCTAGCTATAATGATACTGCTGCAAAAGATGAACCTAACGGAAGCTATGATGTCCGAGAAATTGGTATCACAGCTAAATACGACAACAAGGCCCGCGATATCGTCGCTAGTGTTCTCTATGCAAAACGTTCTTCTGAATCAAACAACTCTCTCTACAACTCGGACGATCCAACAGGCGCAACTTCTGATCGTGGAAAAACAGAAGTAACTATTATTGAGCCTTATGTTTCTAAGAAATGGAACAAACTCAAAGTGGCACTTGAAGCATCAATTCAAACAGGCGACTACGGTGATGTTTATAAAGATGGTGAAGGTAATTCTAAACTTTCAGCAAATGCTTACATCCTTGAAGCCAAATACGATCTAAATCCTAAATGGGATATTGGGTTCACTGGTGGACAAGTCAGTGGGGATAAAGGCGACTCTGGAAAATTTGAAGCTACATATCTTCACCCAAACTATCAAATCGCTGACTTAATGTTCAAATACAATTACGCATCTTTCTCTGAAGGTGGAAGAAGTGTTTTTGATTCATCTATTACAAATACCAGGTTCTACAAAATTAACGGTCATTACAAGACTGATAAATGGGTTTGGAAAACGGCCATAATCATGGCAAACGCCCTTGAAACAGCTGAGGCAGGAAAACGGGCCTATCACCACGAAGAGAGCTACTCATTTGCAAGTAGCCGCAAACAATCAAACGATCTGGGCTTTGAATTAGATTTTGGATTTGATTACAAGTGGAATCCAAATGTCACAATCAGCGGCTACTATGGTTACTGGAAAGTGGGAGACTACTACTCATTCTCTAACCAAAACAAGGAACTCTCGGTGTCTAATGTCCACGGAGGTGGATTGAGAGCGACTCTAGAATTCTAATTTAAAACAAAAAAGCCCTCTTAGTGAGGGCTTTTTTTTGTGTATTTTTAAAGATGCTATTGACCCATAAATCCGTAATTCGAGTATGGCTGGTAACTACCACCTAGATAGTTTTGCTGCTGAGGCATTCCAAAATTATACCCACCTTGTTGCCCATAAGGCATGGCTCCGGCATTTCCACCTAAGTTAAGACCCAGATTAAACTGCCCACCAAAACCTTGTTGTTGCTGGCCGTAGGGACTGTATTGTTGGGCCCCAAAGAAATTCTGCTGTCCATAAGGATTGTACTGTTGCTGTTGTCCATATCCATATGGGTTCTGTTGTTGTTGACCATAAAAACTAAACTGTGACTGCTGACCGTACGGGTTGTACTGCTGTTGTTGCCCATATGGACTATACGGTTGCTGTTGCTGCGGAAACTGAGGGTATTGCTGAGTCTGAGCTGCAGCTGGCATTCCCTGAAAGTTAAAATTGTAACCTTGATTAGGAGTTGCCGGTGGGGCCACTACAGGTATCGAGTCAGGATCAACTTCTTCTCCATTCTGTCGAGCGGTGTAGATTGCACCTTCTTTTTCAAGTTGTGCCCACTGCTGACCTTCTGCTTTTAACTTGTCTGCTGCTTGCTGATCTTTTGCGTTTAAGCGTGCTACATCCTGTGCCGTGGCCTGAAGAATCTGTAGTTGTTGTTGAGCATTGGCCATACATTTTTGTATGAGAAAGCTTACTACTTTTTTAGGACAAGATTGAAGATCCTGTTGAGCTTCAGCTACGTCTCTTTGGTATTTTAAGTTTCTTACCATGATTTTTTGCTCATAGGCCTGTGCAGAAGAATACTTCTCCTGAGCAGTACCACTTGTTTGACCTGTCTTAGTTTCATGAACCTGCTTTTTAACAGCTAGCTCTTTGGCATAATTTTCCTGATAAACAAGTGTGCGTTTCATGGCCACTTCAGGAGTAATTGTTTCTTTGTTCTCAATTGCACCTAGACGATTGTGAGTTACAATCAAGGCCAGGATACTATTCACTTTCGCTGCTTCATCAAATCTCGCAGCTGCTTCAAGTTTTATAGTCAGGGCCGAGGTAATGTAGGGAGCTTTCGTGTAAGTAGTAAGTTCGGCCAGGATCACTTTCATATCTTCAAGTGCAGCTTTTTTTGCATTTCCCTCTAGATTTTGAGCATTATTGTAGATGGCACTAGCCACTTTAATTTTCTGTCTTACGATGTGCTTCTCAAAATCCGCAAGGACATTAAAATCTTCCTCAGTTCCTTTACCTTCATTGATAGCTTTAACAGATTTTTTCACGGCTTCAAGAATCAGCTTGTCCCGAATTGAATCCAGGTCAAGTGTATACTGATCATGCATCTCTATAAACTCAGCAATCTCGCGGTAGTCTTTACACTCAGCGATTTTCCCTTCAGCTTGAGAGAAGGCAATTTTTTCTTCTTCTTCGCGTGTTAAAAAGATTTGCGATTGTGGAGTTATTTTTTCGTAAAACTCACACTTATCAACATAAACAAACTTGTCATATTTAGCTTTTACTAGATTTGAAGACGGTCCACGTGAAAGAAATAACAATTCACCACCGGCCTGATATCCATCGAACTCTTCGCTGATGTCTGCTGGGTAGATTGCCCCTTCTACTGCAGCTCCTTTAGAATCAAAGACCCCTGCCTTAACAAGACATTCTTTAAATCCATCCATTGTTGGAGCAACTGATACTTTTTCAATTTCTTTAAACTGACCATTTTCAACTTTATGGACATCATAAGTACATACGTTATTAACGCAGCTTTCATCTTTTTTAAATTTTACTTCCACAGCGTAGATATTTTTTCCATCAATAACTTTGCTACTCGGCACCCATTCAAGCATCGAAGCACAGTTACCCACCATAGGTTCAGACGATTTTACAGTCAGTTTTACAGTCGTAGGGTTTCGATCAA
>DLGL01000023.1 GCA_002482685.1 Bacteriovoracaceae bacterium UBA7695
CATCGCAAACCGTGGTGAGATCGCCATCCGAGTCATTCGTAGTTGTAAAGAACTAGGAATTGAAACGGTTGCAGTTCATTCAACTGCTGATGAAGATTCTTTGCATGTTAAAATGGCGGATGAATCAGTTTGTATTGGACCGGCGAAGTCGTCACTATCTTATTTAAATATCCCTCAAATTCTTTCTGCGGCAGATATCACGGGTGCAGATGCCATTCACCCTGGTTATGGTTTTCTATCTGAAAATGATGAGTTTTCCGAACTGTGCGCGAAATGGGGAATTACTTTTATCGGTCCAAGTGTGAAATGCATTCAAGCGATGGGTGATAAAATTGAATCAAAGTTGATTGCAAAAAAAGCGAAGGTTCCGACACTTGAACCAATATATGTAAAAGATTCTCCGGAAGCTGAGATTAAAAAATCTGTAGAGAAAATGGGCTTCCCTGTACTCATCAAAGCCTCAGCTGGTGGTGGTGGACGAGGAATGAAGCGCATCGAGAATTTCGACGAACTTTGGCCTGCTCTTTCACGATTGAAAGAAGAAGCCATTGCCGCATTTGGTGACGGCACACTTTTTATCGAAAAATATATTCAGAATCCACGTCACATTGAAGTTCAGATTCTCGCTGATCAACACGGAAGTGTGATTCATTTAGGTGAGCGTGATTGCACGATTCAAAGACGATTTCAAAAGATTCTTGAAGAGGCTCCTTCACCAGTTTTAACCCCGAAGGTACGGGAAGAAGTATGTGAAGCTGCCGTGAGGCTCGCAAAATTTGTAGATTATGATTCAGTCGGAACGGTTGAGTTCCTATATGACCAAGATACTAAGAAATTCTACTTCATGGAAATGAACACTAGAATTCAAGTGGAACACCCAGTGACAGAAGGCCGAACTGGAGTGGACCTAATCTCCGAACAAATTCGTCATGCTCAAGGGGAGAAAAGTCGATTCAAGCAGTCTGATATCATGTTTAGAAATCACGTCATGGAATTTCGAATCAATGCTGAAGATCCAAGAACTGGGATGCCCTCACCGGGACATATCACGCATTATCACAGGCCTGGAGGCATTGGGGTTCGTATAGATGACTATATCTATACAGGATATACTGTACCTCCTTACTATGATTCCATGGTTTCAAAGATCATTGTTCAGGCCGATAACCGTGCTAACTGTATCACCAGAGCTAAGCGTGTTTTGACTGAAACTGTGGTCAGTGGCATCCAAACAAACCTCGATTTACATAAGCAAATATTAGACGACCCAGACTTCGTGGAAAGTAAGTTTTCAACCAATTATTTATCCAAAAAACTCATTTAAAAGTATAATAAAATTAAGTGTTTAATATGACCCAGGAAGGGGCATGGTGGAGATTAATTCCAAGATTCAACAACTGTTGGCGGAGTCCAAATTTGTTGAAGCTCAAAAAGAAGCAGAGTTTGTTTTAAATCAGTCTAAGGGTTCTGAGACGAGAGAACTATTGGAGCTGTATTTTCATTCCCTGTCGGCCCAATCCCGACCACTTCCACGTGAACTTGTTTTTAGTTTAATTCATAAAATCCTTGCAAGTGATCCAGAGCAGGCCGAAAGTTGGCTGGAAAAAATTCCACAAAAAAATTCTCATGATGCTCAACGAATACTTGTTATTAAGATCCAAATAGCTGACCTCAAAGGAAGAACCGAAGTTCTCTATAAACTTATTTCTGAATATCATCTTTTACGTTATGAAGCCTCGCAGCCGGCCATCCCTGAATTTATTCAGGCCCTGACCAAAAAATATTTTCCTCACGAATTTCATATCCAACTTCAGCGTCTCGCCCTGGAGCTTATGAGAATGGATATCAAAACATGTGAAACCCTGATTCAGGAACTCATACTCTCATGTTTTGAAAAATCTTCTCCACGAGGGACAAAAGAAAAGTTAGCCTCTCTTTACGAGATTCTCGGCTCTGCAGAACGACTATTCCATCTTGAGATGTACCGGAATTTATGCTCACTTCTTTCTCAAGGAATTAGTGACAAGAAAGATTATAAAAAAATTATTGAGCTTGTCATATTCACTGAAGATTTTAGGTTTCAGTCGCTTATTCTTGATGTGCTAATTAAAACTAATCTTGACGAAATTGCGGCCGAGTACGCCGTAGATTTAAAAAATAATGCTGGTTATAACTATGTTTATCTCGATAAGTATTTACCTCATTTGAAAAAGTATTTCTTTCAGAAAGCAAAAAATAAGCCCTTGTCGACGAATGAGCCTTTATTAGAAATTGATCTTAAGGTTGCCAAGGTTAAAGCTGTTCCATTTGTGAATGATACGATTAAGGACGCTACCGACGAGGAACTCCTGTTGGCGCATGTTTTGAAACACCAGACATTTTCAACCGATGAACTTTTAGATATTTCAGTAAGTTTTGTTCAGTCTGAATATTACTTCGCTGCACTTAAAGCTGCTCAGCTTGCTTTTGATTCCACTCAAGATAGGGATATGAAGCTTAAATCTTCATATCTTAAAGTGACATGTCTTCTTAAGACAGGTGACTACCGGGCTGCTCTAGACGTATCCCTGGATGCATTAAGCTATTCACAAACTCAAAATGATATTCTTTCTTTTATGTATTCACAGGCAGAGTCTCATCTAAGATTGAAAGAGTTTTCTTCTGCAAAATCAATTCTGAGAAAAATTATTTCTATAGATTCTGATTACCGTCTCGCCAAAGAAAGACTGGATCAACTAAATGCGGTTTAAAAGCATATTTGCCGCATTCTTATTTATTAGTCTCACCTGTATGGTGGCACTTTTGATATTTGTTCAGACTAAAAGTTTTGGTCGAGTGGCCACAAAAATTATTACTGATCTGAGTCAGCGGCGTGCTCAGGTGCAGGTAGGAGTTAAGGATATCGGTATAAGTTTGTTTCCGCCGGGGATTGAGCTTAATCAGGTCAAAGTAAAAAAAGTTATTTCTCCTGATGAAAAGTTTGAAGCTGAGTTTGGCAGACTTGGTTTCTACATAGGCTTTATCGAACTCGAAGAGAAAAAAATTACTTTAGGTGAGATTCGCATATCAGATTCAACAATCGATTACTATTCTCCTAAAGATGATACAGAGCTTAAAAAAATAGATCAGGAAATCATTGATAGGATATTTAATATTTCTGATGAACTTCCTGTGCGCATAGATACTGTGCTTTTGGAGAATTCAAAAATTGTTGTGAATCATGAATTGATCGAAGCGAAACGGTTAAAAATCTTTAAACGGGGTGACTCGTTCATGGTTCGTTTTCACCTGGCAAATTTGAAACCTTCTGAAGAAGTTAAGTTTTCCCTGGATGAAATCTGGGGAGATGCTGAAGTCAATCGATCTGACGTAAAGATTCAACGATTAAAAGTTCAGCATAATGTTCACACTTTGTTATTAAAGGGGAAAATTAAAAATTATCCATTGTTGAAAGATGCTCAAATTGCTGTTTCCGGAGAAGCTTCTATCCATTTAAATAACTTAAAGGAAGACGTCTCATTTCCCGATTTGATAAAACTTGATCAGGGGTTTGCTCACTTGAGTTTTAAGACCTCTGCTCAGGATCAAAAAATGAAAGGCAGTCTGGAGCTTTCGGTTTCAGATTTAGAGTCTAATTTTCTCCATGCCCGGCAGATCGTTGCTTCTCTCGAACTTAAAGACGATGTAATAAGTCTATTTGGGCTTAATATAACTAATGGTGAAGAGAGACTGAAGCTTCTTGCCTCTAAAGAGATTTTCAATTTAAAAACTAAGCGCTACCTCTATCAACCTCTCTCTGTAAATGTTGATAAGTTCACCATGACTAATGCTCTTCGAGTATTACCCTCGCTTAAAGTTCTAAAAGGAAATCTTACAGGTAATCTTACTTTTGCATATCAGAATGAGAATATGGAGTTTATTCCTAAAGATGGTTTTCTTGTTCATGACCTTGGTCTTGTTGTAGGAGAAGAGAAAGATCCGTTCACTATTCTGATGATTAAACGGGCCAAACTTACTTCTACGTCAATGCGTCTAATAAATAAAGAATTTCAAATGGATTCAATGATTGAGTTAAACCACTCACTTCTTGATATCCATGGCTTTGTTAATTCTAATTTTGTAAATTTCAAAGCTAAAGATGCCATCATCGATCTGGAAGATTTTGGAAATATCTCTCAACTTGATATCAAAGGCAAGGGCACGCTGGATATCACCGTAAATGGTGAAATTTCTGATACTACGGTTAATCTACGTGGTAAAACGAATGGTTTTGAAGTTCTAGGATATAAACTTGGCATGGCCGATAAGGATATCAGTGTAGCACTAGGTGACTCCAGTGTAATTATTCATAGATTAGAAGCGATGTTTAGAAATACTCCGATATCCGGGACCGGAGTCATAAATTATGGGAACAAGGATATAGCTCTGGGAATAAACTCACCTAAAGCAAATTTGCATGATCTAAAAGATGTTCTTCAGCCCATTTTTTCAAAACTTACTTTCCTTCCTTCTGATCTTGATATGACTGCTAAAGTTGACGTTAATATTTATGGAAAAACATCCATGGATCAGTTGAAGCTAAAATCTGAAATTGAATTTACAGACTTCGTAGCCTATGGGGAATCCTTGAGTTCAGGAGACTTCAAAATCGGACTTACTAACAAACTATTAACGATAAAAGATTTAACTGCGAATAAAGGAAAAGGACAAATTCGTGGGGATTTCCTGTTTAATCTCAATACAGATCAAATGAAACTCGATTATGAGTGGGATGAAATTGCATTATCCAGTTTTTCGGCCGTAAAAAAAGCGAATGTTAATTTAAATGGGGAAATCTATGGTTCTCTTCGAGGGGAGGGGTCAACAAGTGACTATCTGCTTAAATTAGAAGGGAAGATGATAGAATCCAGGACACAAGACTTTAGTTTTGATGATAGTAAATTTAACTTTGATATCACGCCAACTTTTATGAAAGGTAAAGCCTCATTACTGGGGAGGATTATTGAAACTGATTTTGACTATTCCTTTAATCATTCTCGACCTTCGCGTATTGATTTTAATGTCTCTGCCCCTGAACTAAAACCTTTCGCTACTGCATTTCTCGGGCAGCACCTTGAAACAGAAAATTTCTCAGGAGCACTTAGTTTTAAAGGTTCAACTCAATTTAAGGGAAATTTCAAGGATGTTGACCTTAAGGTCCTGTTGCAGAAGCTTGCCATCAAGCATGAGTCATTTTCAGTAAATTACTCCTCTTCTGAACCACAGTTTTTGATTGAAAACGACATTATTAAAAGATGGAATTTATCCATTAGCGAGCCTGATTTATTTATTAAAGCTAGTGGGAGAGGACGAATTGGTGATGAGGTTTTATTAAAAAATGAGATTAATTTCAATTCCAAAATATTTGAATTATTGCTATCACAAGTTCTGTCAGCTGAGGGATTCATTAAAAGCATCGTCAAAATTGAAGGCCGCAACGACCAGTATGATTTAACAGCGTCTTCATCAAGTGCAGATCTCAATTTAACCATCGAATCAATACCCTTTCCATTGAATCAACTTAGCTATAAATTGGATTTTGCAAATAATCGGCTACTCATAGAAGAACTAAAGACGTCTCTTGAGAACGGTTCCCTTTCAATGAAGGGAGATGTTTTTTTTGATAACGATAGTCCTGACATAAATATCAAATACTCTCTTGATAAAGCAGAAATACCAATTTTAGGCAAATCAGTCATCAATCTTTCCGGGGAAGGAATTATTTTAGGTAATGAGCCTCCTTATAGCCTGGGAGGGGAAATCGTCATCAACAAAGCTCAGATTGTTAACGAACTCACAGAGTTTGCGCCTAAATCAAATGCTCTGGCACAAATTAGATTCCTTCCAGCAAATCAGGAATCAGTGGCAGGAAAATTAATCAACCTGAATATTAACGTAAAAGCAGATAATCCTGTGAGAATTACCAATTCTCTAATGGATGTCAGTATGAAGGGCGAGATAATGATTCTTGGTAACCCTGCCAGGCCAAAAGGGGAAGGGCATCTATATTCTCCACCAAATTCTTCAAGAGTTTTTTTTAAAAACAGCGAATACTACATAACAAATGCAGATTTGCATTTTACACCCAAAAAAGAAATATCTAATCCAGACTTTGATGTTCAAGCAATGACTGTAATTGCTTCTTATAAAGTTTATGCAAAAGCTTATGGTGATTTAGAAAGGTTTAATTTTGATCTGACATCTGACCCTTCATTGCCGAGGAATTCAATTCTATCTCTGATTGCGTTTGGATACACTGATGACCTTCAAAATTCTCTCCAGCAGAAAGATCAGCAAAATCTGACCCAAGTGGGCGTTGGTTCATTTGTTTTCGATCGATTCAAGATCAGCGATATATTAAACAAGCAGTTTGGTCTTCAGGTAAATTTGGGTACAGTGCTAGAGCAGTCTCAAACAGATAGCTTATTATCCGGTCGAAACCAAGGCGGACAAGGAACACTCGGTAGAACTCGGTCTGCAACAAAAATTGAACTAAAAAAACGTCTGGATGAAGCCTTAAGCCTTTCTGTATCAAGTACTATGGGCGGAAGTATTGGTCAGAGACAAAGCATGAATCTTAACTATAGTGTAAGTAAAAAAGTTCAGCTTGAGGGCGTATACGAAGTCAGAACGAATGACGAAGGGCAGGCAGCCGATATCATTAACAACTCGATTGGTGGGGATTTAAAATTCAGGTGGACTTTCAAATGAAGTTTATCTTTTTGATTTTAATTCTTCTTCCTTTCCACTTACTGGCCGAAAGTACTTTTAAGCTCACTGAAGTTGAAGTGGATTGTCATGCCTCCGACTTTTGCACCACTCGAAAAACGAGATTTGGAAATTTAGTTGGAGATTACAGAAGTCTGCTGCATCTTAAAGAAACAATCCGACTTATGGCTTCTGACGGGGGCTATCAGAACTTTTCGTATAACATTTACCAAACAGGCACCAATCATCGTTTGAATATAAAAATGAGTTTAAAGCCCGTAATAGAAGAGATCAATGTAGGCACTGTAGACAGAAATCTAAATATGGATCCGACGACTCTTCTTTCCGCTAAGGAAGGAGAGTTTTATGAAGCAAATAATATCACAACAGATTTAAGTTTATTGAATAACAAACTTGATGCTTTAGGGTATCCATTCAATTCTCATAAATTGGATGTTATCCAAAAAGGGGATAAAGTTAGGATTAATTTGTCTATAACGCTAGGAAAACCGAGGGTTTTTAAACGCATCAAGACGAATTCTACTTCTTCTTACGTAAATGAATATTTACATCGAAAGTTTTTCACTTTTTACAACAAGCCTTTCGAGTTCACCAAATTTAAGCTCTATCTTGATGATGCTCAAAAGGAGCTTTTTAGTTACGGCTATTATCTGATTAATCTGGATTTTACTCCTGTTATCAAAGATAATCGTGTTGTCCTTGATATCAACGTAACTCAAGACAATCTTTTCGCATTCGACTTTAAAAACCTAAAGATTGAGGACCGTGCTGTTTTGCAAGCACTAGTAACAGATCTTTTTCGTAAATATAAGCGACCTTTGTCGGACTCTATATTAAAAATTGCAATTGAGGATCATTACAAAGATAAGGGTCTTCTCAATGTTAATATTCGAATAGAAACCCAAAAGTACCGCAACAACTATAAAGAGAGCGTAACTCTTTATAGAATATTTTTGGATGAAAATAGTAAAACAAGACTTAATAGTGTCAGCTTCGTTGGTAATACTTTTTTTACTAGTAATGAACTCAAAGAGATGTTCAAAGACGAGGCTTTTGAACTTGCAAAACTACGCTATTATGATGAAGAGTATTTTTCATATTTTTCTGGTTTTTTAAAATCAAAATATATCGAAAAGGGATATGTACAGTCTAAGATCACCGGTCCAAATAAAAACTTCTCAAATTCAAAACAAGAAGTCTCTGTTGAGTACGTCATTCAGGAAGGCCAAAGGGCCTTTGTACGAAATCTTAGTTTTGACGGTCTTCCACCTGAGCTGGAAAACAAAGTCATCTCTAAAATCTCCAATAAAACAGGATCGTACTTCAATCCAATAGCTATGATTGAGGACCTTAAGAAAGTTACGAATATCATGCAGGAGAAAGGTTACTACTTTGCCGAAATTTCTAACTCTAATGACGACACACTTGTAATTTATTCAAAGTCCGGTGCAGATGTAGATATTAACTATCAAATTGTCTCAGGCCCCATGGTTAAACTAAACCGCATAATTTATCTTGGAAACGATAAAACCAGAAAGAAAGTATTTACTAAAAAAATTCGTATCGAACCCGGACAGACAATTACTCCTAGTAAAACTCGAACGATTGAATCGGAACTTTCTGCGACGGGACTCTTTAATTCAGTTTCTGTAGTTCCTGTAAGGCACGATTCAAAAGTAAACACGGCTACAGATTTAATTGTTAAGGTTGTTGAACGTGATTTTGGTCTGATTGAAATCGCACCGGGTTTCCGGACAGATCTTGGTATTAAACTTACGGGAACCGTCTCTTACTTAAATATTGGGGGAATGAACCGCTCCCTTACACTTAGAAGTGAGGTTAACCAGCGGGTTAATAATCAAACTTTGGATCCTGAACGGAGCAAGCAGAATAAACAAATGCTTGAGCACAATACCTCTCTTACTTATAACCAAGATGATATTTTCAATTCAGCTATCGATTCATCTTCTGCTATCTCATACCAAAAAAAACGATTTTATCCCTTTGATGCAGATATTGTTCGTGGAAGTACAACATTAACCAGAGACCTTACCCGCAACTTTTCAACTTCGGCACGTTATACGATTGAAGATATCAAGCAGTACAATTCATTGACTCCTGATGAGGATGGAAACTTGCAGAATGGTAGTTTTCAGATTGGTGCTATTACTCCGAGTGTGACTTGGGATTTGAGAAATAGTGTGGTTCAGCCGGTTAATGGCGCTTTTTTTAATCTTTCCTGCGAATTTGCCAATCCTTATTTTGGATCACAAAAAGACCCGGATTTAACGATTAACTACTATAAACTCGTATCCCGTAACAGATTTTATATCCCTCATAAATGGGGAACCGTAGCCATTTCGATGGTGGCTGGGGCTCAGAAAAACCTGGCCAACGAAACAGTCACCTACGGAGGAGTTCAGCAAAAAGCAGGATACATTCCAAACATTAAGGTCTTCCGTTTAAGCGGGATGGATATTGTGCGGGGCTTTGACGACGAAGAAATCAATAGAGTGCCTGGCACTAATAAGGACGACATTTCTGAAGTTAAGGTCGACGATATGGCCTACATTGCTAACTTCAAGTTTGAACCCCGCTATTTTATTAATGACGCTTTAGTTGCTGGGGTATTTTATGATGCTGGGCGCATTTTTGTTGATCAAGTGCGTCCGGGAGAACTGAGAGATTCCGTAGGAATTACTTTCAAAATCCAGACCCCCGTGGGCACTTTAGATTTTGATTACGGGATAAAACTCTTGAGAGAAAGAAACAAGGATGGTACCTTAGAGGACCCCGGACGCTTCCATGTGTCAATCGGCTTCTTTTAATCCCCGAATTTTAGAAGAGGCTGAACCACTCCCGCTGACCCTTAGCAAGTCGGCTTAGTGAGTAGTTCTTGACGTACGGCCCAGCGTTATTTATAAGTGGGGACAAATTTTTTAATAATTGGGAAGGTTGATTATGATCACGCAAAAATCTTATGCGATCACTAAAGCCGAAATGGGCGATAAAAAGTGGTTCGTTGTAGACGCAACAGATATGGTTGTGGGCCGTTTAGCTTCTGAAGTAGCAAAAGTTCTCCGTGGTAAGTACAAGCCTACGTTTTGTACAAACAACGATGCTGGTGATTACGTTATTATCGTAAACGCTGAGAAAATTAAATTCACTGGTAACAAGTGGAACGATAAAGAGTACAACTGGCACACAAACCACATTGGTGGAATTAAGCGCCGTACTGCTAAAGAGCAACTTGTTAAGCACCCTGAATTGATCTTGGAAGAAGCCGTTAAAGGTATGCTTCCAAAGAATACTCTAGGTCGCAAGCAGCTTACTAAGCTTCACGTTGTTGTGGGTCCAACTCACAAGCACGAAGCTCAGAAGCCTGAACCTCTAACAATTAAACTTTAATTTAAGGAATTCAATATGAGCAAAGCTAAATCATATGATGTTCACACTATCGGTCGTCGTAAATCTGCAGTAGCACGCGTTTACGTTTCTCGTGGTACTGGTAAAATTACTATCAATACTCGCGAAATTGCTAACTACTTCCCTAAAGCGACTTCTCGTTACATCGTAAACCAACCGTTAAACTTGATGAAAGTTAACGAAGCTTACGATTTCAAAATCAACGTAAAAGGCGGCGGTGTTACAGGTCAAGCTGGTGCTATTCGTCTTGGAATTGCTCGTGCAATTCTTAAACTTACTCCAGCTTCTCGTGCAGAGCTTAAACTCGCAGGCTTTCTTACTCGTGATGCTCGTAAAGTTGAGCGTAAGAAACCAGGTAAGTCTGGTGCTCGTAAATCGTACCAATTCTCGAAACGTTAATTGTTCAAAAAAGGGCTCCGCAAGGAGCCTTTTTTTTTATATATGTCCTACCATTCTAAGGAACATTTATGAAAATTTTCGGCTTCATCCTGACTTTTTTGAGCTTTACTGTCCTGGCCCAATCGTTACCTAACATGCAAGAAGCCATAGCCTATGACTTGAATAGCATTTTGAATGAAACGGTTAATGAAGGGGAGATGAACGTTCAGGTGAAACGCGCCAGTGGAAAGTCAGTTATGACCTGTTCAATCATCCCGGCCACGAATCTACCAGAATTAAACCTCGCAAAATGTGATGTTACTTTTGAGGTGAAATTAACTCACAGATCCCCTATTCAGAAATGTGAGACTAGCTGTCTTATCATCTATGAAATTGAGAAAAAAGAAATCACTCAGTTAACCAGAAATGAAGCGTTGGTTGAAGAATGCCTGGAAGATCTTTCTTCTACAGAGTGCTAATTTGGTCGGTGGGTCATCCCTGACCCATGAGCTTTTGTCTAACATTCTGAAATTTACGTCCGTCTTAAAAACTGTCATTATTCTATATGGAAAAACGAGACGTAGATCACATCGAGATCCGCGGTGCCCGGGTTCATAATCTTAAAAATGTAGACCTCGACATCCCTCTAAGAAAACTCATTTGTTTTGCTGGTCCTTCGGGGTCAGGGAAAACATCTCTTGCATTTCACACGCTTCTAACGGAATCAAAAAGACGTTTCGTTAACTCATTTCCTAACTCAATGAAGTTTTTTACTGAGCGACCAGCTGCTGTGGACGTAGACCGTATTTACCCGGTACTTCCAGTATTTGGTTTGCCTCAAATTAACCCTGTCATGGGTGCCAGAACTGCGGTTTCTGATGTTATGAGACTTACAGATACTTTACAGAATCTTTATTTCACCTCCTCAAAAGAGTTATGCCCAGTTCATGATATTGAACTGCATATTCGCGAAGTAGGAGTTCAGCTTAGGTCTCAAGTTAACAATCTGGTTCCAAATGGTGTCTATCATATTCTTTTAACTCCCAATGAGTTTATAAGAGTTTTTGGTGAAGGCTACATTCCGCCTAGGTCATATCAATTGAAAAGAAAATCAATTGATGTATTTCAGGAAGGTGATGAGTATTGGGAGGTCATGAGGTTTAAATTTGAAAATCTGGACGCTCTTGAAAAAAAATGGGTGGAGCTTAAGCTTTCACAGTATCCACTAAATTATATGGTTGTGGGGCCAGAGTTTAAAAAGCCTCAGGCCCTGTCATTTCATTTTGAGAAAGTTTGCCCTAAATGTGATTTTGAATCTAGACCGGTGCAGACAGTTTCTGCATTCTCTCCTTACAGTGCGCTTGGTGCATGTCCAAAATGTAATGGGTATGGCGCAAACTTGGTCTATGACGATAAAAAGATTCTTGATAAGGAACTCACCATTCAGGAGGGAGGACTTAAATTACTTAATTATGGACCTTTCCAGGACTCCTATGAAGCTCTGTTAAAAATCCTGAAGAAAAACAAGATCTCAACTGAAACTCCAATCAAAAAACTTCCGAAAGATTTTTTTGATTTACTAGAAGAGGGGCAGGGACAATACGCGGGGTATGCAGATCTAAAGAAATATCTGGAAAGTAAAAAGTATAAACCCTCCGTAAGAATTTACATTCGGCACATGCAAAAAGAAGAGCCTTGTCTTGTTTGCCACTCCACTCGCTTAAACGAGGCAGTTCACCATTACCGGATTTCCCTGGGGGGAAGGCTCTGGGGTCTTCAGGAAATAATGGCACTCACAGTAGAAGATGCTCTTAAGTTGTTTTCACAAAAAAAACTAAAAGACGAAAGTCATGAGGCCCGTCTCTACAAAGATATATGCGAAAAACTTAAACTTGCAGCTGATATGGGACTAGATCACCTCTCACTGCTTAGAAGAGCTAAATCATTATCAGCAGGTGAATATCAACGTTTGTTATTAATTAAATATCTCACCTTTAAAGGAGTCGATAGCTTATTTGTTTTAGATGAACCTAGTCTGGGTCTGGGTGAAACAGAACTTAAAAAGCTTCTTGAAGGGTTGAGGCAAATTATCGATCAGGGAAATACGGTCATTCTCATCGATCACTCCGAGTATGTACAAAAAAATTCAGATCATTTAATCGTTATGGGTCCTGGATCAGGCAAAGCGGGTGGGGATCTGCTCTATCAGGGCCTTCCTCAGAAATATTTCACAACGAAAGAGAATGTCGTTTGGGATACTAAAAAGCCTCGTAATAAATCCCCTCAGTTTATTGAAGTTAGTTCTCCGTCTATTTATGGAAAAAATTATCCTGATTTTAAAGTCCCATTGGATGAAATGATTTGGGTAACAGGTGATTCTGGATCTGGAAAAACTGCCAATCTAATAAAGATTATGGCTAATACGCTCTATAAAAAACTTTATTCGGAATGGCTTGAAGAAGATCCCTTTACAGTTAAATCTGTAAAAAACCCTCAAAAATTTGAAGATGTTCTCGTGATATCTTCCGATTTAAACCGCTTCACTTCTCGCTCTTCTGTCGGGACCATTACTGAATTTGCTTCAGTGATCAGAAAGCATTTTTTAAAACTTCCTGTCGCTAAAAGTATGAATCTCAAAGAAGGTCATCTTTCCGCCAACTCGGAATTAGGAATGTGTCCTCGTTGCGAAGGGAAGGGATCGCTGACAATTGAAATGCAGTACCTTGAGGATATCATCCTTGAATGTGAGGACTGCAAGGGACTTAAAATAAAGCCACTCTATGCAAATATTTCTGATGGTAAGATGACTGTGGCCGAAGCCTATAATCTTCCCTTGAACCAAGTTTTGGAAAGGATAGATCTAACTCCAAAATATAGAAGAATTTGGGAATATCTGAAAATTCTCAATTTAGATTATCTTTCTTTGGACCGTGGCCTAAATACTCTCTCAGGTGGGGAGAAGCAGAGGGTTTATCTTTTATCAAAACTAATGAAGACTATTCAAAATTCACTCCTCATTTTTGAAAACCTCTCGTTTGGACTTTCCGAAAAAGAACTCAAAATGCTCGGTGTATTTTTACAGGATTTATTACAACTCAAAAACACCATCATCATCATCGATTCCTCCAGTTGTTTTAAGCACTTAGCTACTTCAAAAATCGAATTTAAAAATGAAGAAATTAAGCTTTTGAAGATAGATTAATAAACTCAAGTTCTCCCTCTTTTAACCGACAAGGATTGTAGGTTAACCCAAGGGAACGCTTGTGATTCAGATTATCCTCTTAGCATTATTGTCCTCAAACATCATGGCAACAACCTTCAAGGTCCAGCCAATTGAGCAACAAATTAAAGACTCAGATGGCCTTTTTCAGGGTAACTATCTTCGCAAAAAAACAGTCATTTTAGAGAATGGTTCTGTTGCGACTCAAATGATTTTTAAAATGAGTCGAGAGGTTGGACTTCAATCCGATTTTTATGGAATGGACGAAGTCATCGTTCATTATCCAGGCGGAAAGACAGAAAATGCTGAAGTTAAAGTGGATGGGGTTCCTTCTTTTGTGGCGGGAGAAAAAGTCGTCCTCTTTATCAAAAGCGTAGATAATCGTTATTGGGGAATGAACCTTGCTTTCGGAACTTATAAGGTCATTAATTATGGAAATGAAGTGATGCTCGTGAATGCACTTTTTCCTGAGGAACCTAAGGTTGGGCAGATTAAATATTATGACTTTGAAAAATCCGTCAAAGATATTAAGGGCTTAAATCTTAAGGTCGTTGTATCAACGGATTATCCGACAATTCCAAATCAAAACCCAATTGAGGAAGTAGAATCTGGCCGCTCGCCCGCCTCTGTGAGCGAAGGGCAAATTCGCACCATTGCCTCTGAAGCGGATCAATCAGACAATGAAGAGGGTCTTCCGCATAAAAATATTATGTGGCTTATTTTGGCCCTTGGAATTACGGGTGGAATCTTCCGTTTTAGCAATAGTAGAGCTTCCAAATAATTTAGCGAATTCTGCTTTCAATGGATTGAAATGCACATTTGGTTTTTTATCAGTCTTATCTTCTGCAATCTCGCAATGTCTCATCAGACTACCCGTACAGCTGCGTTCAAAGAAGTCAGATGGGCCAATACTAATATACCAATCAAGATCTCTAATGGATCTTCTACTTTGGTTACTGCGAATTCCATTATTGATCAATCGCTTGCAGAGTGGAATCAGGCTTCTGGTTTTCAACTCCAAAAAACCAATTTTACTACTAACAATCAAATCAAGTTTTTAAATAACTTTTCAATTTATGGTTCTGCCGTCGTAGGTCTTACAGAAGTCAGCTACAATAATGCCGGGACAATAAGTTCGGCGACTATCTTTCTCAATGAAGACAACTATAGATTTGTCAGTACCCCAGGAATTTCGATCAATAATAATGTCTATCTCAAAGATGTATTAACTCATGAGTTAGGTCATTTTGTTGGTCTATCTCATTCTGAGGTTCTAGATTCAACTATGTTTTATCAAACTTACGCCGGACAGTCAGAGCTCGCAGCAGACGATGTGGCAGGGATTCGGAGTAAGTATGATTCTGGTTATGGAGTCATTTCGGGTAAAGTAGCTGGAGGAAACCACATAGGTGTTCTTGGTGTAAATGTTCAGGCCATATCTCGTCGAACGGGAGAAGCAATTTCAGGTTTTACTAATCAAGATGGCCAGTTCGAAATTAAAGGCCTGGATTTAAATGACACCTATTATCTTCATACATCTCGTTTGAAAAACCTCAGCTCACTTCCTTCGTATCTTGCAAACGTTCAGACGGATTTTTGTCCCTCTGCTTATGTCCCTTCTTTTTTTAGCCGCTGTGGAGACGAAAATAATGGAATTGCACAAGGAATAACTCTAAGTAGTTCCGTAAGAAGCATTAATGTTGGTGAAGTGAGCATCAGATGCGCTCTTATGGTTCAGGATAATTATATCGGAGAAAAGTTTCAGACTACTTTTCGACCGATTGAAATTTTTAATTTTTCACATGAACAAAAGCACGAAAAAACCTATAGAGGATATTTCACAATTGCAGAGCTGGATACTTTAAATTTTTCAGCCCCAGATAAATTTACAATTGATTTATCCGGGTTAACAAATCCTTCAGGTAAAAATCTTAAAATCAGACTTATATCTCAGCCATTTGGTAATCCAGTGGACTATGAAATGAGCCTTGTTCATGACAATTTTGTTGTTGCTGGTAGCCCACTTATTCGGACTCTGAATCCAAATGGAACTCTCAAACTTGATATCCTTGCCAACACCCTTCTGGATCCCGTGCCGGCCAACAATAAGTTTGAACTTGATGTTTCAGCAAGAAAGCTAACACCTTACGCTACCCAGCTTAGTATTCCTGATGCGATGGTTTTCGCTACTTCTGAAGTTGCCAGCTATTTGTTGGTCATCAGCATCGAGTCAGGCTCGGCCCCCATTCTGGATACTGGAGTAGCATTGTCGGATAACTACTCATGCATGGATGCTCCCTTTACCTATGCTGTCGAGAATTCAACGGCTCAGTCCGATGAAACATCTTCCGCTGCCAAATCAGCTGCCACGGCCGCAGCATGTGGCACGATTGGGAATTCCGGTGAGGGCCCGGGTCCTGGAAGTTTTACAGCAACCCTGAGTCTTGGATTTCTACTTTCCCTTCTGGGTCATATCTTGTCGAAAAGACGCAAGAATTTTTTGTCTTAACCCATCCTTTTGCATAGAATGAATAAGTAAAATCCATTGTCTTGGAGTTAATCATGATGCGTATGTTGTTTCTTTCTTTTCTTGTAAGTGTTCCTGTTCTTGCCCAGAATTTAATGGAAGAAAGAATTTGGAAAGTTTCTGCCAGAAAAAAATCCATCTTTTTAGACTCCGGTGTCTTTCATCATAATTCGTCAGTCAAAAATGCTGGAATTACGGCCATCCGTAGTTCATCGGCTACAGGTCAAGGTTATGAAAGAGTTGTAGTGGATTTCAACACTCCATCTGTACCAAAACTTTATGGACATATTTCTTCTAAGAACCAAAAAATCAGTGTTGATTTTTTTGATGCCGTTATTACAACCGGTCAGCCTCAGCTAAAAGCATCAAAAAATGTAAAAGCCATCGACTTCATAAATGTGGATGGCAAATCTATTACAATGGATCTTTCGATGAAGGGTAAATCAAGCTTTGATATTTTCTATCTTGAAAATCCTGGTCGACTGGTTATTGATATCCGTTAATTCATAAGGAAAAAAACATGGTTACTAAAAATAAAAAGCCTAAATCTAAAGGTGAGGCGAATCTCGCGGATTCTCCATCGGAAGTTGTTATTATTCCCATCGTGAATAGTCCAATTTTTCCAGGAATGATTGCTCCGATTATTCTTTCAGAAGAAAAATATACTCCGGAACTTGATGCCTACCTTTCAAAAAATAACTACGTAGCTTTAAACCTTGTTAAGTTTAAGGATTTTGGCGAAGGTCAGGAAGTACTTCAGGAAATGGACGAAGAGCAAGTTAGTTATGAAGATGACGACGATGCAGACGAGGAAGAGTATGTTGGTCTGAATTCTGCTGCCGACATTACTCCTAAAGGTATTACGCCTAAGGATATCTATAAAGTAGGTGTCCTTTGTAAGGTCATCAAAAAACTAAAACTTCCAGATGGCTCTGTAAACTTACTCGTACACGGAATGAAGCGCTACCGTGCCTCTGAGTACGTAGTGGATGCACCACTTCTGATTGCTAAGACTGNNNNATATTCAGTGATATCCATGAGCCGGATGAAGAGCTCGATGCTTATACCCGTTCTGTAATCAATCAGGTTAAAAAGCTATCTGAAATTAATCCCTATTTTAATGAAGAGATGAAGCTCGCGATGTTAAACTCGCCGTCACCGGGATCTCTTGCAGATCTAGTGGCTTTTGCTCTTTCACTCGATGTTCCAGAAGCTCAGGATTTTCTTGAAACCTTGATTGTGAAAAAACGTTTTGCCAAACTTCTCGTATACCTTAAACGTGAAAAGGACGTGGCAGATATTCAGAAGAAAATCACTGATGAAGTGAACGACAAAGTGAACAAGTATCAGCGTGAGTACTTCCTGCGTGAGCAGTTGAAAGTAATCCGTAACGAGCTTGGTATGGATGAAGATGATAAGGCCAAGGATATGAAAAAAATCCAGGAAGCTTTAGAGCAAAACAATCTTCCGGAAGATGCTAAAAAAGCAGCGATGGAAGAGCTTGAACGATTAGAAAGTATTCCTGACTCATCTCCTGAATATAATGTTACGAGAACATATCTAAACTGGATGATTTCATTGCCTTGGAATAAAGAGAGTGATGATAAAGTTGATATTGAGTCAGCTAAAAAAATTCTTGAGAAAGACCATTACGGTCTTGAGAAACCTAAAGAGCGGATCATGGAGTTTTTAGCTGTAAGAAAGCTCAAGCCTGAATACGATGGTACAATTCTCTGTCTTGCGGGTCCTCCAGGAGTTGGTAAAACGTCTCTGGGTCATTCAATTGCGAAAGCTCTTGGTAGAAAATTCTACAGATTTTCACTCGGTGGAATGAAAGATGAAGCTGAGATTAAAGGTCACCGCCGTACTTATGTAGGAGCGATGCCAGGAAAAATCATTCAGGCCCTGAAGCGGGTTGAAGTTAATAATCCTGTAATCATGCTGGATGAAATTGATAAAATTGGAAAATCATACCAAGGTGATCCAGCGTCTTCACTTCTTGAAGTTCTTGATCCAGAACAGAATAAAACATTCATAGATAACTACCTTGATGTTCCCTTTGATCTTTCAAAAGTTCTGTTCATTGCTACTGCCAACTACGTTGGAGAAATTCCTGAAGCCCTTCTTGACCGTATGGAGTTAAT
>DLGL01000067.1 GCA_002482685.1 Bacteriovoracaceae bacterium UBA7695
TCTTTCAGGTCAAATAAAGGAGCCTTTGAAAAGTCCTTAAAAAGCTCCGCTAACATATCATCCACACGCATCGCCGATAAAACTCCACCGAAGGAGCCAATAGGGGTGCGGCGGGCATGAATCAAGTATGAGATTTTCTTCATAAACATCCTTAAATTTGAACTCCGAAATAGTAACAACAAAAGTATGGGAAGGGAAAAAGGAATACAGTGGCGCAAAGTGTAATTCTTATATCTATAAGAAGGGTCTGCAGCGTAAATTTTGTTGGCTATAGCGCTAACTTATTCTAAAAACGAAGCTCTCAAGTCAGGATAAGGAATTCACGTGAAAAAAACAACTTTTTTGGCCTCTCTAGTGTTTATGTCAGCGGCTTATGGTTACGAAGCTCAAGTCTCCAAAGGGACACTCCCTGCCACCATGGACGCCATGATTGAAAAAGTAAACGTAGAAACCTCTCTTCGTTTTTCGATTAATGATTTCATAAAAGTCGAGGACCTCCAGCTCGCTACAAGTCGCTTTGAAATGTATGTACAGGCCCATCAGGGCGTACCTGTTTCAAAAACTGCGGTCCGTATTTGGAGTGATAAATCCACTCAAGAGCTCATCCTGGCCGAACTTCACATCAGCGAAGAAGATAAAAAAAATGAAAAACTGCTGGCCCAAAAATTTTCTAAGGCCAGGTTTACTTCGGCTGCTATTAAATCTAAAAGTCTTGCCCGCTCAGTTTCGAAGCTGATCACAGAGGAAATTGCCAGGCATAAAACTGACTCTAAAATCCTTGGAATGAAATCTAAAGATGTCTGGGTTAAAGGAGATCTGGTTCGTGAAGTAGAGGTCCGCTCTCGTCGTGGACTTCATATTATCACTATCTCTTTATTGAAAAATAAAGTAACTGAAAAAAGCTACACTGAGTTTCCTCAGAGCGAATCGTTTCATAATCTAAAAGCGAATGTATATCCAATCTATGAAGAAGTTGAAGCTACCGGTGAAAAACTCCCCTACGAAGTAAAGGTACTAAAATATATCAATGCTTCTCTGGCCGATGTTGGTGAGAGTCCACTTGCCGAAATGGCATCACTAAAATTCCCGGAAGAGCTTTATAATCCCATCTTAAGTGAAATCGATAATTCTTTCTGGTCGGAAACCTCTCTCAGAAAAACGATTGAAGGCTTAGTGAAGAAATTCCCTTTAAGAAGCAATGACCTGGGAAGTGGAATGCTACTGCAGGGAAAATATGTAACTATCAACCTTCATCCTGCTGCTTCAAAATTTACCGGTATTAATTTTGATTTAAAACCCTCAGTCAATCATATCGTAGGTTGGTTTGAGACCAACGGCTTTTATGAGGCCAAACCAATTAGTGGATTATATGGAAAGCTTATAACTTCAGAGGATGATCTTCTTCACCGGATTCCTGTGAGATTAATTGATCATGATGCTGTCTCTTACATTAATTCGGGAGTTGATGAAGTCCAGGTTTATTACGGCGTAACAGTTCTTATGGAAGCTCTTGGCGAAATGGGATTTGAAGATCCGGAACTTTCTACAAAACCATTTCATGCATTTTTGTATGATCCAGATATATCCATGAAGGACAATGCTTACTACTACGACAATACAATTAATTTTACCACCTACAGCCCCACGCAAACAAACTTGGCCCGGGATAATCCGACCATCTGGCATGAGCTTGGCCACGGAGTCATGGACCGATTAATGGGACCGCATCTGGGGTTTGAAGGAGCAAGAGGTGGATACGGCGGACTTTCAGAAGGCATGGCAGATTTTATTGCCGACATCGTAGTTGAGCATCAAACAAGTGGAGCTAAGTTTCCTGGAAAAGAAGATTTTCGTATCAACAACAACACCGGCTTTTATCTGACTAATGAATATCACGATGACGGTGAAGCTTATGGTGGGGCCATGGGTGATATGCTTGATGATGCTATCGCTGTACATGGGCGTGAAGGCCTATATGACTTTGCTGACCTGACTTTAGAGGCTATGCGCCTGACTCGTAATCATCCGGCCTTAAGTCCTAAGGGATGGTATGAACATATGCTTTATGCAGATTCTCTTGGCAGTGAAGTCCGTACCCCAGGTCAGTTTAAGAGTATTATTGAGGAGGCTTTGAAGCGCAGAAATTTTGGATTTAGTGATAGCTTTAAACCAGGATCAATGACTGTTCACTTTGAAAAAGGAGAGCTCACCAGCTCTTCACCTGGAAGTCGCGATAATCCGATTGTTTCATGTGGTACGGATGAAATAGTCACGCACAATTTAAAACTGGATCTTAAGGCAGGAGAAGCAGATTTCATAAAATTTCCTGCAACTGTAAAAGTGGAATTCAAAAAAGGTGCTCTTCAGGGTGCAATTAAATGGCTGGGGGAAGAGGCCAATCCAACTATTTATACCGTCGCTTCAGAAGGCGATATTCTTGATATACCTTTAAGTGCCCACCTTGAATGTGAAACCATTAACCAGCCGGACGGCAGTTGCAAGGACTATGCTTACCTTCAGATTTTCAATCAGGGATCCCTCAGGCCAGTGGCAAAAAAGCGTTTCTACTTGAAGCTCAACAAAGCAGAATGTATCAAATAATTTTGGGGCCCCTTCACCGGGGCCCTTTAAGTCCTTGTTATTTCATCTTGTAATTTCATAGACATACCCTATAAAATCTTCACTTTAGACCTTGATGATGGTGCAGCGCGATAGAATCTTTTAACTATAAAGGACTATCCGTGAAACCACTTTTTCATCTGGTGCTACTGCTATGGCTTGTTTTAAGTCAGGCGACCGCTCAGGATCTCTACAAACCCCTGCCTGGTGGAATTCCTCTGCAGTATGGAGGATATCCGGCCACTGATTTGGTTTTGGATGGTCAGGTTCTGCTACCTGAAGAAGCTCATCAGTACTACCAGGAGATGTCCGCAAATACCCGCGGTCGATGGACTCTTGCAGAATTAGATCCTCAACCAAATGCCTACTGGCAAAATAAGATTTCAGTTCCTGTTAACGCTGGTGCAGATGATCTTCCAATAAAAGATCAATTAGATTCTGTTTCGTTCCTATCATTTGCAGAGACTCGGAGTGATGTCTACAGATTCACTGCTGGAAAGGATCAGTCGATCTATTCCGTGTATATGGGAATCAAGTCGCACAATTTGCTTGTAAGAAAAAATCTCTTACGCAAGCTTGGCTATTACGTTCCGGAAATAAAATATCTTAAAAGTCTCAAAGTTCAATTTAAAACCGTAGCTGAGCGTGACGAGTTCCTTCAGGATTTTCAAGCAACTGTAGGCAGAGATACAGACCGATGGATCACAGCTTCCCCCGTTGGAGTTAATTATTTTTACGCTCAGGATCTTCTGATAATGGAAGATCAAAATTCTATCACAAACCTGGCAGTTGGTTATCTGGATGAGAGCATAATCGACGGCCGGCGTGTTTTTAACTCGCTTCTTTTGCCATACGCTCTGACTGATATGCCGGAAAGTATTAACATGTTCGGATGGGCACATGGTCGCATCTACTCTGAAAATGTCCTACTCCCCTATGAGAGTGGGGATAATTTTTCCTGTACTAATGATGACGCTGTCTGGATGGCGAAGCGAATTTTAGCTTTAACTGAAAATGACTGGAGAGAAATTGCCGAGAACTCTCATTTACCGGGACCGGTTGCTGAATTATTATTTGAAAAATTAAAATCCCGAAGAAATCATCTGGGCACGCTCTTTAAGATCAAAGAAAAAAAACTTCCTGTTAATTCAAATCTCACTGATCAGGATGGGGTTGTTAAAAACGGAAAACTTGAGCAGGAGTTCTTTGAAGGCTACGGCCGTCGTTTTAAAATCCCAGACCCTGAATCGCCACTTTCATTTGGTGAGATGAGTTCAGTGCTAAAAACTAAGGCCATCAATACTGGTCTGGAGTTACTTGTATCGGCCATGAACTCTGCTTCATTTATGTCTAACGATATAGAGTCAAAAATTTCTGAAGTTAATTCTCAGATAAATTCAAAAGCTGAAAATTTAATAAGAGAAGGAAAGCCTCTGTCTGGATTAGTTGAATCCTATGCTTTTCCAACTGTTTCCGGGAGACTTCTCCTGTCCCGCGATGTTGTAGCAGGAAGTTATCTGGGAACAGATAATATGATTCAGTTGGTTGATACGATTGGGGTTTCTATTAATGCCGGTTTAGTAAGTGGTCTGGCGGGAGTTTTTACTAAAACAGGAGAGTATGCTCCGGCCATAAAATCAAATGCATATGTTCCGGTCTCATTGAGAGGCAACGCCAACGCTTCATTTACCAGAAGTTATGCTCACGTAAAACCTATCACCAGTGTAAAAAAAGCACTTAAATATAAGTTTCATAATGTTCTTATCCCACTGGTTAAGGCCCGGCAGGCCCGTGTCTTTAAAAAAGAAGTGGCAGAAAGAGATTTTGACCGAATTAATGAATTAGTCGCTCAAGAACGGACAAAAGAATTTGAGAAAATTTACGAAGCTATTACGACTCAGTTAGAGGTTGGAGAGTCTGTTATCATAACTGATTCTGTCTCTCTCAGCGCAGCAGCTGAAGCCGCTGTACCTCTATATACCGTAGTTAATGCCCGCGCCAGAGTGGGAGGCAGCTCAGTAGTCATATCCCGTCTTCACATCCTGAGAAAATCTCAAACCGTGATCCAGATCTATAAGGATCTTGGTCAGAGTAATGGTTACGAATTGACCCTCGCCCTCGATAAATTTATTCCCATTTTAAAAATGTCTCAAAAAGGGAATAAGGGATCGGCACGTACAAAGTTTTATAATGTGAACCTCTCACCAGGATCTAAAAATCTCAAGAATCAGTTAAATGCTCTGGCATCGGTTTTTAGACATAATTCTCTGGCAGCACTTGATAAAGAGCAGAAGCCTTATGTTGTTAAACATAAATTCAGTGAAACAAGTCCTGGTGTTGGTCTTTTGATCTTTCGTCTTAACAGCGTCAACTCAGTGGATAATATTTCGGTTCAGGCACCTAATGGTGATGAGAAAAACTTTGTTCGGCGCTACAAAGGCCATTCAATCGGAATGGACTTTGAATCGTACCTTCAGGATATGATTGGTCTATTTAGTTCTAAATTGCTTAAAACAACTTTTTCACCGAGCTCATTTTCTCAAAATAATCCTGGATTTACATTTCATGGAAAAGCCTTCACAAAAGTTCAGGTTTTTGAAGGAGAGGTCGATGCAAAAGGAAATGTTCAACGTCCTTACACAAAACTAACCCGTATTTGGAATGGCTGGCAAATTAAACAAAAGAAAGCTTTGGAAATTCTTAGAGAGATGAAAGAGCGGTATAAGTTTAACTTCCTTCCTGAAGAAGTTCTCGCTCAAACAAAAAAAATATTTCTTTATAACTTCAACGTAAACCTTTTTGTACACAAAGAAGGGATCGCTTCATTAATGGCCAAAGATGATAAGGCGATCGAATCAATTTTCATGAAGTTTCAGAGCCGGGATATGACCAACTTTACTAATGATAACACCCTGACACATTCTGGAATCAAGCGCCTTCTTAGATGGAAAAAGAAGTATCAAAAGAATATGGAATCTAATGATCTTAAAGGGGCTTCGAACTATTTATTAAAAATGGTCTCCATGATTGAAAGAAAACTAACTGTGGAAGGTTATGAGGCCATGTTTGGCTCCAAAGCAAATTTTCTTCTTATGGCCAAGATCGATGGTTTTAGGATTGGTGACGAGAAAGGGGAGCAACCTCTGGTGTCAAATACATTTGGAATGGTAGGGAATGATAACCTTAACGGACCTACTGCGGATGTCCTGGAATTTTTCAGGTATACAGGATCTGAAGGAATGACTGAGGGTGAGTTCTATGTAAACTGGTTACTAGGGAGACTGATCTAATGAAAAGATTATTAATCGCCTCCCTTTTACTGTGTCAGAGTGCGTGGTCTGAAACTTTTATTGTTGAAATGAAAAAAACTCTTTCTTTGGATGAAATAAACTATGGGAAATCGCTGGGACTCAAAATAGAGTTATTCGATAAAACTCAGACAGATTATTTTAAAAAAACATACAGGATTGAAACTCAAAACAAAGACCTCATATCAAATACATTTTCTGTTGTGACTTTAGAGAATGTTTATCGAGCTCAGCACTTTAGTCTGGAGCCTAAAAAAGGATCGGTTTTTACCCGCCCGGATCAATTGTTTAATCTTCAATGGGGTCTACAGAATCAAGGACAAAAAACCCGGAAGATGATTAATGATATCAATGAAGAGGTCATCGAAGGAAAACCAAATGTCGATATCCGATGGGCCGATGCCATCAAGAAAATAGAAATAGGAATGAAAAAGGAACCTCTGGTCGCTGTCATCGATATGGGGATTGACCTCAACCATCCTGAAATTAAAAGTCGACTTTTCAAAAACACCGTCGAATGTAACGAGAAAGGTGAGATCCACGATACTGATGAGGATAAGGATAACAATGGATTCAAAGGTGATTGTACTGGATGGAACTTTGCCGGACGCACTATGGGTGAGGCCCGCAGACCTATTGATGATACAGGTCACGGAACTCATATCGCTGGTATTATAGCCGCTGAATCAAATAGTACCGGCATCACAGGAGTTTCATCTAAGATAAAAATTCTTCCTATCAAGGTCACAGGCGCTATCGATAGTTCACAGGATCGCAAGAATATTCAGCCCCTAACAGACCGTGTGGCAAAAGGAATTATTTACGCCACAAACATGGGCGCCGATGTTATTAACCTCTCTCTTGGCTGGCCCCGCTCGATGGATACAAAGTATCTCAACGAGGCGATTGGTTTTGCCTTAAGTCGGAATGTGATTATAGTCGCCGCCGCAGGAAACAATAATAATAACGCTAATATCCTTCCTTGTGCGCACTATGATGTTATTTGTGTAGGTGCTGCAACTCTGGATGGGAGCCTGGCCGCTTTTAGCAATTTTGGTGGAGAGGTGGATGTTATTGCTCCGGGAGATGAAATCATCAGTTTGATTCCAACTAATATCGTTCCGGAGCAATAACATCCACCTCTC
>DLGL01000093.1 GCA_002482685.1 Bacteriovoracaceae bacterium UBA7695
GTGACCTAATAGAGAACTCACTTTCCAGAATCCCCCTAATTGTCCCAACGCTTTAAAAACGGCCCTGGCCTGGCGGTAGGATTTTCCATCGATTAAAACCACTACAGATTTTAAATCTTCTATATCGGATGCAGGAAGATGGTTACGGGCGTATTCGCTTTGAAGTGGGGAAAACTTAAAGACCGCTTTTTTATCGACTCTCATAATGAAGTCAACAAAGCTATTACACAGTCCGCAGTGACCATCAAAAAAGATAATGTTCATGCGACGACTTTTATAAATGGTAGTGAGTTTGTCCGGACTGCCAATTTCATGGAAGAGTCCACACCTACAAGTTGACCTGGATTAAGTTTATTCCACACGTTTTCACCCTGAAGTGGTTCACTGGAAATGATCAGATGGTTGACTTTGGTATCGGCCACGGCCGCCGATTCGCATGAAGCTGCAAAGCTTGAGCAGGTTTCCCTTTCCGGACATTTATTTTTATGAGTTGAGTAGTACAAACTCATTCCCCCATTCATCGCGATCATGATGGGCCCGTTTGAAATAACAAAAGTCAGATAATTCTCTGAAGGAATTCCGGAATCTTTCACGGAGAGTTCTCCTACAATTTCGCAAATACGTTTTACCGCCTCTGATATACCTTCCATCACAAGTTTTAGTTCAGGCAGCTGAGCATGAATGTCGACCTGTTTGTTGATAAAAGACAAAATTAAATGAAAAATCAGTTCGCTATCAGTCTCACCTAAGCAGTAAGGCTTGAATTCAGGAGCGACTTCATCAATGAGAGCTTTTTTGACTGAATCAAAATTTTTGATGTTCCCATTATGAGCGAAAGTCCATCTTCCGTACTGAAACGGATGTGTATTTAATAAAGTAAGTTTCCCGTGAGTGGCCTTGCGAATATGGGCCAGAACAGTTTGAGAGGTCACAATTCCTGAGACATGTCGGAACAGATCATCTGACTCCGCTGTTACAGTGGATTTAACGACGTGAGGTGTGTCGGCAATATAGTAAACCAGTCCCCAGCCATCCGGGTGCCTTCGACTCTGGCCCATGAGTGCATTTTCAGCAGACACGAGGCTAGTGTGGACCTTGGAGAAGAGGACAGATCTAAAACCGAAGATTCTGCACATACACTTAGGGTTCCAATCTTAAAGTTTATATCCTGTTTGAATTTTATTTAAAGCTTTTCATCCTACTCATCGAAAGGTTGGGCATGAAAGATAAGCGATGTTTTATATGCAAATTCCAAAGTAAAATTAACGAGGAAACCCACGTCAATCTCATCTATGGTCCACGCAGCAAGAACCTGAGTATTTTGCTTTGCTATAACCACTCGGTTGAGTTGTTCAAAACTGGTCAGACGAACTTCATGGCCAAGTATAAGCCAAATTTTGTTCATTTCCATGGGTTCGAGGAAGACCGTAGCGCCGTGAACTTTTTCAATGCCTTTTAACCTGAAATTCTTCCGAATTTTGGTCACCAAGTAATTACTATTTAGGTCAATTATTGTAAGACTAGAGGATGAAAAATATCATCCTGGCCACTCTCTTGAGTCTTTCATCTCATTTACACGCCACTGGCCCGCAGGACATTGTGATTAAGTCCCGGATGGATCAACAGTCTTCGGCATCACTGATTGGCGAAATCCGCTCAACGTTGATTAATAATCAGCTAGGCGATCCCTACAATCAAAGTTTTCCTAAAACTCTTGTGGTCGATTTTACGCAAGTTCTTGAAGACCTTCCGGTCGATACCCAGTCCTGGCTCAAAGAGTTTCAATCTCTTTTGAGTCTTAAACTTTTTGAATCGAGTTATAAACTAAAAGTCGAAACCTTCTCTTACAGCATCACGCATTTCAGCTCTGAGCTCAGACCTGCTCCTGAAGGATTGAGCCGGATTGATTATGTGAGTTTAAATGCCGTTCAGGGATTAAAACTGTCCGCGGAAAGAATCTTATTTGAAATCGAACTTCAACGGACTCAAAGTGGAACTCCTATTAAATTTGACGTTGAATTAATCAGACCTGAGTTTATTGTTCACCCAGATCTGATGCTTGAGCTTCCCATGGGATGGCACAGCTCACTTCTACCTGATTCTCTTATGGTGTCACTCCATACCATCGACCTGACTCAGATCTTTTCTAAGATCGTTGCAAATCCAAATCTCGTGAATCTTCAGATCAGAGATATGATCATACCCAAAGTGGCCCTACGGGTAGGCAATCGTGAGATGAGTTTTGACCGTGAGAAAATTAAGAACTTTCTTGATGACCGCAAAGACGACATGAAGATGGCAGTTATTGATTTATTACGAACCCGCATGCAGGAGAGGTTTTCAAATATCATCCGTGATATGCCCCAGGAAGTTTTTTTGCCCCGGCATTACGCTCTGACGGCAGCTGTCTCGCCAGTCTTTGAGCTAAAATCAATGGACGCCGTTAAAGACAGCAAAATGCTTGAGGCCAATATTGATGGTCATTTTTGCGCCAATGCCAATGATGTTCGCCTTAATCTATGCCGGACTAATGAGTTAGAAACCAAAATCCGACGGGTCATCTCTCCAGAAATATTTACCCAATCCATGAATGACATTGACGAGCTCTTTACCATCAAAAATGCGAATCTTGCTGTTAGCATAAGTGAGCACTACCTTAATCAGGGCATTGAGGCCGCTGCGGTGGCAGGTCTGCTTGATCTGGCCGGTGAGGACTTCAGCCTCGGATCGGAGAAAGCTTTTGTTTTGGCAGAAGATAAAGGTGAGAGCTTCAATCTCTATATCGACATTATTTACAAGCTGAGCCGGTCTGAAAGAATTCTTACCGGAAGATCGGAGCTTCACTTTCCCGTTCGATTAGGTATTGGAATTAAAATTATAAATATTGATGGATACCCACGTTTTCAGATAAAAGTTTTAAGCATGAAGACTGATAACAAACTCCTTGTAAGAGGAATTCCTGAGTACGGTCTGACGACGAATGTTAATAGTGTGCGTTTTCAGGGAAAAGTTCTAAAAAAAATAGCGGAAAGACTTTCACCATTTAATAACAAAATCCTGGTGGATATCGAACTTAAAGAATTTAAGGATACTTCCCTTGAACAACTGAATTTCTTTTCAGATGGGAAAGGTCGGGCGACGGCCACACTCTCACTGATGGGTGATAAATAATTTTACGGAGTTTTATGAATCGAATTACTGTTAGTCCTGAAGATCAACTTAAAGAGCTTAAGCGTGGGACTTTTGAAATCCTTCCTGAAGAAGAGCTTCTCAAAAAATTAAAAAAATCTTTTGAGAAACAAAAACCCTTGATCATCAAGCTGGGAGCAGATCCCAATCGTCCTGATATTCATTTAGGCCATACAGTAGTGCTTCAGAAAATGCGTTTGCTTCAAGACTTTGGTCATGAAGTCTATTTTCTCATTGGAGATTACACCGCCCAGATTGGAGACCCGACTGGAAAAAATAAAACTCGTCCCATCCTCACGGCCGAAGATGTGATTGAAAATTCTAAATCTTACCAGGAGCAAATCGGGAAAGTTCTAGATATGACTAAAACGAAGATTGTGTTTAATTCTGAATGGCTTGGTAAGTTCTCAGGATTAGATTTGATTAAACTGATGTCTAAGGCAACAGTTGGGGCCCTTCTTCAACGTGATGACTTCTCAAAGCGCTATAATTCAAGTGAAGCCATTTACTTGCATGAATTCGTTTACCCTGTCCTTCAGGGCTATGATTCGGTTCATTTGAAAGCTGATTTAGAACTAGGTGGAACAGATCAGACTTTCAACCTAATGATGGGCAGACAACTTCAGCATACTTATGAGCAAGAACCTCAGTGTATCCTCACGATGCCAATTATCGAGGGGACTGATGGTGTGAACAAAATGTCTAAGTCTTTAGATAACTACATAGGTTTAACTGACACAGCAACCAACATGTTCGGAAAGATCATGTCGATTTCTGATGAGCTCATGAAAAAGTACTATTTACTTCTTTCTCGGCGCCCAGGTGCTGAAGTTGATGCTTATATCGCCGGCCTTAATGACGGCTCAATTCATCCGATGGAAGGGAAGAAAAATCTGGCAGCAGAAATTACGGGTTATTATCATGGTGAAGCAGCTGGTAAAGAAGAGCGGGAAAAATTTGAGTCTCGTTTTACTAAAAAACAAATTCCTGATGATATTCAGACGATCAATAAACCGGCCGGAGCGATTAACCTGCTTGATCTTTTTGCGGAACTGGAATTGATTAAGTCTAAATCTGAAGGCCGTCGGTTAATTCAGCAGAACGCAGTCAAAGTAAATTTTGAAAACCATTCTGCTGAGACTCTTAATCTTGAAGCGGGAGAAGTAATCCTGAAAATAGGAAAACTCCGGATGTTAAAGATCATCGTCGGCTAATAGTTTCCTGCTCCTGCATTTAGACCTTTTACGATATCAACGCTGGCGCTAGTTCCCAACCGGGTAGCGCCGGCCTCAATCATAGCTTTAGCAGTTTCTGTATTTCTAATACCACCACTTGCTTTAACCCCAATTGAGCTTCCCACTATTGAGCGCATAAGTTTTACATCTTCAATGGTTGCACCACTTGTCGAGAAGCCGGTTGAAGTCTTAACAAAATCCACACCAGCTTTCAGCGCAAGTTCACAGGCCTTTGTCTTTTCTTCCTGCGTGAGAAGGCAGGTCTCCAGAATAACTTTTAGAATGGCACCTTGTTGATGAGTGACCTGGGCAAGTGAGGACATATCATCCAGAACATACTGCCAGTTAGCAGACTTAACCGCCGAAAGATTTATTACCATATCGATTTCTTTGGCCCCCTCAGCAACGGCCTTCATGGCCTCAAAGCGTTTAGTCTCCATCGTTGAAGCTCCTAGAGGGAATCCCACAACAGTGCAGACTTTGACATTTGAGCCTCGCAAAAATCCCACAGCTGCTTTCACAAAATAGGAATTGATACAGACACTGAAGAATTCATTCTCTCTAGCCTCATGGCAAAGTTTTTCTACCTGCTCAAGGGTTGCATCTGCTTTAAGAAGTGTGTGGTCGATATATTGATTGAGTTTCATATTATGCCTTTGGGATTTGGGTCTTAATGACGATTGGTAAGTTTTTATACTTATTTAAAAACTCCACACACTCAGGTCTCTTATCCAGACCAATGAGTTCTCTGAACACCGCCCAGTCCAGAAAGCTGTAGAGAGTCATGGTGTGAAAGTTCCAATTTTTGAGAGCTTCAGATTTAAGATAAGGCTTCAGGTAGTCAAGAATGGATTCTATCCGGTCTCTTTGACGATTAAGGAACATGACATTTTCATCAATCTCAAATCCAGATCGCTTCATTAACATAAGAGAGACAGCAGAAGAGACGGCCCCATCGATGGCCGTCAGAAGATTTTCGTCATCCCAGTCCATATTCTGGTAGCGGTGAAAGGAATTGAGGTAGTTAAAAATTTGACGAGAATCCCAGATTGTCTGCTCGCCGGCCACAAGAAGCGGAATCTGATTAATAGGATTGATCTTATTAAGCTCAGAGGCTCCCTCGGTATCGAAAGGATTGATCTCTTTAAACTCATAAGAAGTGTCCCCGAGCAGTAAGCGAATTCGACGCACGAAAGGAGAGGTTTGAGATCCGTATAAAATGTATTCCATAGTTTTTCCATGAATGTCTAAAAGTTAGACACTAGTATGGGTTATAGATATTTATTAGACAATCCACCATGCAAGATACCTGAAATCCATTGGCACAAGTTGGCATTGAACTTGAAGTAGAGATTACAAACAATTTACTTTTACCATCTTATGGGGGTTCTATGAAATCATCTATTTTTCACCTTGTTAGCTTATTTGCCATCTTAGCTTTTACAGCTTCATGCGGAAAGAGTGGCTCAGGTGGTGGTGGTGGAAACAATAATCAATTTGCTAATGGATATAATGCTTCTGGAACTGTTGCCCAGTCCAATCTCTTGGCCTGGTATAATTCAACCGGAGCAGAAGGTTCATTACCTAACCCAAATACTTCATACCGACTTCTGACAAAAACTGAAAAGAATGCTTCAAACGGGTGCAGCACACAGCCAGTCAGTGTTTTTGGTTTTAACTTAACTAATATTAATCTTTGTACGAGTGGCAGTGGATTAGGTTCAGGCACTCAAATTCAGGTACCTGTTCATATCTACTCAAATGGTGATAAAAAATCTGGCAACTCTGAACTCGTGACAGCAATGTCGTCAATTGTAAACGGCGGAGCAGGACCACTTTTCTTAACTAATATTACCCAGGCTCCTAGTACACAAACAACAGGATCTGTTTTCACAATTAACCTTGTGGATAGTAATCAGAAAAAAGTTGTTTATGTGATCGATACCGGTCTTAACTCTAAACTGAATCCTGTTTATGTTTTGGACGGTGTGGCAGGTAAGGAAAGAACTCTTACGGCCATCATGCCAGGCCTGAATCAATAATTTTTTTACTCCAGGGTCGCTCAAAGCGGCCCTTTTTTATTCCCCATCTCTTTAGTCGGATATGAATTCAAACACCTGTTCAATTTAACCTCAGCAAAAAACTCATTACCTGTTAAACTAGAAGGAAATTATCACT
>DLGL01000048.1:0-15846 GCA_002482685.1 Bacteriovoracaceae bacterium UBA7695
GGGACAACGATCATGAAGAGGAGTCTTAAAAAGATCTGACCAACTGGCACCATAAGGTATTCGTTAATTTTTGTGACCCAAACAACATCCTGATAAGGATGAACGAGAGTTCCAAAAACGATACCTAAAATGAGGCCCAACATTAGTTTGTAGTGGTTTTTCATAAAACTCCAGGAAAGTTACAATCCTTTAATACTAAGAGAATTAGGGGGAGATGCGAAACGTTTTATTCCGATCTGTGCGCTTCGAGTCAGTCCACTTCGCTCTCAAACCTTTTGCAAAAGATAAGAGTTACCTTTTGTTGAGGACTAAAACTTGCTTCCTTACGCCAGAGGCGTATCGTTTCATAGAGCACAATGCACGGAGTAAACATAATTTATGGATAACCGGGTTTTTCTTTTTCCCCTCAGCAACTCCCTCCTTTTTCGGAAGGTGACACTGCCTTATCATATCTTTGAATCCCGCTACCGCAAGATGATCAAGGACTCCATTGACCAGCAAGTTCCCATCGCCGTTGTGGCCGCAGATCCCAGCAACAATTATGAAGGGGCGATATGCGTAGCAGGTATGCCGCATATTCTGACAACCTACGCAGATGGCAGAATGGATATTTATATTACGGGTGCTGTGAAGTGCAGGCTCACCGATTTTGACCGCGAAAATCCCTACAAGGTTTATCACTACCAGTCTCTCGAGGAGAATCTGTTTGTGAACGATTCCTTTTCATTCGAACTTGAAAGCTTGAGAGGCATTCTAGAGAGATGGGCGCGGCATTTTTTGCAAGATCAAGGGCAACGCCAAAACTTTTCCAGCACACTGGAAGATCCAGAAGTCTTAATCAATTATTGTGCAGTGTTTTTACTTGATGATGTTGAAGAGAAACAAGAAGTCATGGAAGCGGCGACGATGCGGAGAAAAGTTCAGATTCTACTTAGGGCAGTTGGCCCAAAGGAAATTACCCTCGGGCCATTTTTACCAGCATTAAGATTCTAAGCTAGGCTTCGAATTACTTCTTTTTGCTAGTTTTAGCAGCTACGATCTTTTCTTTGATCTTAGCTTTTTTCTTTGCCTGACCTTTGCGGCGAAGCATTTTAACTGCTTTGCTCTTACGTCCAAAACCCATAAATCCATCCTCTTTTAAAAGTTGTTTGTTATTGTAAAGAGTAACTAACTGAATGACAATGGGATCCAAATTATAATTAAGGAGCACTCTCATGAAAAGAATCATATTTTTGGCCGTTTTAACGCTATCTTTCCCGGCCCTGTCAGCACCTGCCATCTGTGTCTTTGACTACGCTAAGGACGGATCAACACTTTCTTGGACTGCCTTTAAAACACCTAAGAAAGTTGGGGTAACGGCCAAGTTCTCAGACTTCACGATTGTGGCCAAAAACTCTAAGTCGATTGCGGACTTAGTTTCTTCAGCAACTTTTGATGTGAACTCTCAGTCTGTTGATTCTGGTGACAAGCTCCGTGATGCTAAAATCCAAAGCTTCTTCTTTAAGAAGATGGCCAAAGGAACAAAGATCATAGGAAAAGTTGTAAAAGCGACAGACACTTCTGCAGATGTAGAATTCACATTCAACGGAGTGACAAAAGTTGTTCCAATGACGGTGAAGTTTGATGAGCCGACGAGCAAGCTTACACTGAAAGGATCTCTTGATGTACTTCAGTTTGGAATGGAGTCTAACCTCGCAGCTCTAACGAAGGCTTGTTTTGAAAAACATGAAGGTAAGACTTGGGCGGATGTGGATCTTGAGTTAGTGGCGAGTGTGAAGAAGTCTTGTAAGTAATTAAGTTAGACCCCGGGGGGGACTTGCATTTCTCCCGGGCGAGCTTTAGAGTTAATGAAATGAGAAAATTTTAGTGTATCGTGCAGATATTGATGGGTTAAGAGCACTTGCCATTGTTCCGGTTGTGCTTTTTCATATGTTCCCTGAATACCTTCCCGGTGGTTTCATCGGAGTCGACTTTTTCTTTGTGATTTCAGGGTATCTCATCTCTTCAATAATCTTTAGTAAGATTGAGAATAATTCTTTTAGCTTTTCAGACTTCTATGTACGTCGAGTAAATCGTATATTTCCAGCTCTTTTTCTCATGCTTACGAGTGTGCTAATCTCTGGTTGGTTTCTGCTCTTGCCGGTGGAGTTTGCAGAACTTGGAAAACACACTGCATCTGGCGCAGGATTCATTTCCAATATTGCACTTTTTAGTGATGTTGGATATTTCAACTCGGCTGCGGAGTTGAAACCTCTTTTGCATTTATGGTCTCTAGGTATCGAGGAGCAATTTTATATCTTTTGGCCTCTCATATTGATTTTTGCCTGGAAAAAAAAATACGACCTAACTAAAATTTTCTTAATTCTCTTCTTGTTCTCTTTTTTGGTAAACGTCTTGAGAGTAGATAGACATACAGATGAGGTTTTCTTCTTGCTGCATGCCCGTTTCTGGGAATTATTAATAGGTTGTTTTTTAACCTATTTAGAGAGGAAACGAAATCTTAGAGATAAAATTATTCAATATCGTGATTGGTTTTCCGTAGTAGGATTGTCCTTGGCTTTTTTAGGTTTTTTTCTCTTAAATGGGGAAAGAAAGTTTCCAGGTGCCTGGGCCCTTATACCTACCTTGAGTACTTTCCTTCTGATTGCTGCTGGCCCCGATGCATTAATCAATCGGAAGCTACTGAGTCATAAGTGGTTAGTGGCTCTAGGCCTTATTAGTTATCCATTGTACTTGTGGCATTGGCCGCTATTGGCTTTTGGGCAAATTACTTACGGTGAATCATTTAATGCTTTTACGAAGATTATTCTCATTATTATTGCATTTCTATTAGCTTATTTCACTTATCGTCTGGTCGAGATTCCTATCCGTGAAATAAACCAGGAATTTAAAAAGCGACTGGCCGTGGTTTTAACAAGCATAGTTTTCGGCTGTGGGGGGATTGGATTACTTGCTTTTTTTGAAATTCTCCCTCCCTACAATAATTCTAATGCCATTCGTAATATCTCTGATGCTGCCTCTGATTGGGATTATCCAGGGAGGTTGATATCAGATAAGAGCAAAAAAGGTATGAGATATCGCGTACAGGGAACAGGAAATAAAGAGGTCGTCTTTATAGGTGATAGTAATATAGAACAATACTATCCTCGCGTTGAGCGGTTACTAGAAAGAAATTCTAACTTTAAGATAGTCTTCCTTGCACATGGGGGGTGTCCGCCGATTCGAAATATCAGAGACAATCGTGATAGTACTGATTCTTGTCCAACTCATGTTGAAAATTCGATAAAAGAAGCTTTAAGACCGGAGGTCCATTCTGTTGTGCTCGGAGCTTCTTGGTATTCATATTTCAAAAAGGATACGAAATATTATATTGAGAACAATATTTCAAAAACGATAGCTTCTCAGACAAACGGATTCGACGGTGCAATGGATGAACTAAAGAATACGTTGAAAATTTTAAAGCACTCAAACAAAAAAGTTTATCTCGTCCTGAATATGCCGATGGGTAAAGTCTATGATCCAAAACAGATGGTAGAACGTTCATTTTCGTCTACACCTGTAAAAATTCATATTGAGCCTTTAATTAAAGTAGAATTTGATGAGAAATATGCTGAAGTAAAAAAAGCTTTGATCGAAGTTGCAATGAGTGCGGATGTCATAATTATAGACCCGATAGATCACCTTTGTCTTAAAGACATTTGTCCAACCGCGACTCAGGATGGTAAGCCCTTTTATAAAGATGAATCACATTTTAGGCCATACTACGCAAAAGAACATGTAAAATATTTGGATAGAGTCTTTGAATAAAACAACAAATATTAAAACTTGATTTGACCTACAAGGGTTTGTTGTAGGCCAAGCGATAGTTAATATTTAATAATATAATTTACGTAAGCATTTTTAGGTCTTGTTTCTGTTCCGCCCGCGCTTGCTGTATGTGTATTAATCGCGCCATTATCATGATGGAAAGATCCCCCAGAGTAAGATGAAGCTGATCCTTTATTCGCGGTCCTAAAAGGATGTGAGTGAGACTTTAGTTCATCTGATTGGACAGAACCTACGTTGTTTCCTGAATTTCCACCAGCTGCCATTGCGGTCCGTGTTGCCTTGTCAGGATCAAGCCCGGCGCTGTTATCAACACCTCTTAGAAATCTTCCTTGAAAATCGGGAAGATTAAAAGTGGTAGTTCCATCTCCTTCGCCAAAAGCTGTTCCAATTGAAGCAAATAGATCAGCATATGTTGTTCTGCTTACTGCGAGTCCGTTGCACAATAAATAACCAGCTGGCGCAGAAGCGCCTCCAAATGCCAGAATTGAGCCTGCCGGGTTTGAAACAGGAGCGATTACACTGTTCGTGTGCATATATAGAGTTCTAGAGTCCTCGCTAGTAAAAAGTTCACCATCTCTTAAGTCGAAGTTTGAGATAGATGATTCTTTCGGGACGGTAACTCTTAGATCAGCATAGGAGTTGAACGAAATTAATAACAATACAGATAATGACCATTTCACTTTTTGACCTCTCTTTAAAATTCAATCTGAATATCAAATGTGATCAGTAACAAGTTGGCAACTTTTAAAGTCTTTAGAAAAATTCAGACAAAGAAATTAAATTGACGTCCTTTTTCTGGTTCATATTAAATTGGTTCGAATTTATAAAAACAGAATTGGGTTTTGAAAAAGATTTATTTCTTTTTGATTGGCTAATTTATATATCTCTATTTTCAGGAGTGCTTGTGAAGTATTTTCTCTCTTTAATTCTATTAGTCTCTTATGCTCGTGCTGACGTTTTCTCAGATCTTGTGGCTAAAACCTCATCAGTGTTTTCCGGAGTGGCCGACGTTGACGCCTCAAATCCCCATAATATGGGATTTGAGACTTTACTCACAAATCAAAAAGTGTTTTTAAACTTGTCTGTCACTCATCTTAATAGCTCGTTTTACACGATAGTGAATTCTGATTCATCAAAAAATAAAAAGAAGCTTACTCCGCCTGAAATAAATATCAATAATTTGCAATTGTCGTTAGATGGGTCAACTAGTCCTACTGCCTCTTGTGATGGTGGGGATGTTTCTGAATCAGATACTTCATGTACGTCAAAAGAATGCAATCCGACTCAAAGAATTATTTCCCAATGTAATGATTCAAACTGCTGGGATGTAAATCCATCAACAGACAGACTCTTAGTTTCTCCATTGTCAGAGAAATTCTGGCTTTCTTCAAGAGTCGATATCAGTGATTGTATCCCGAGTAATGTTGCAGGCGAAAAGCATGTGTTTGGAATGACTATCCAAAATACATCCTCAAGTGTTCTGAATGGTGGATCGATCCATTATGCGCTTGTGTTGGTCAATAGTGTTGCAACAACAGTGAAGAAATAATTATGAAGAAATTTATAGCAATTCTTTTTCTTTCTCTTGGTTGTTCTGAGACCCCAACTCCTGTTTCTTCTAACCCAAACATGCTTAAGGAAGCCTTGTTAAGGTCAAGAAATGTTTACATGCTGGATAGGAATATTGATTATCACAACCCAGCAAAGATTTCCTTCTATCAGCAGTTTGCTGATCAGTTGATTGAGATAAATTTCCAAACACAATCCATGAATGATTCACAGTTCTCAGTAGTAAATTCGGATTTAAGTCTTATGGAGCAACACTTGGTTAGTGATATCCATCTAGGGGAGCTCGATATCATTCTTGATGGTCAGAATATCACTGCCTGCGTAATCGATGAATGTAACGCAACTAACTGTCTTGGGACTGAAACAGTTTTAACTTCTATATCGGGCGATAAATCAACAGCAGCTGTGTTCTTGAACTTAACAAAAATGTCTCAGTCCGATCTCCCATCATGTTCGGGTTTGAACTTCTCCCAAGCTGATGTCTTTCATACGATTATTTTCAAAGAATCGACACTAGTAACAACTAGTTTAAAAGGTGCACGTTTGAAAGCTCAGGTATTGGTTTATAACAGAACAAATAAGCCTGAAGACATTAATAACATTTTCATTCCATAGGGCTAACAATGAAATTTTCAGTTCTCATAATGATTCTACTCTTGCCGTTAAGCGCTCTTGCTGATTCCAGTGCACAAACAGCTAAACAGTTTTCTAATCGTAATTGGCATTATCATGCTGCAGTTGAAGCTCGAGAAGCTCAGTTGGTCGATTATCTTGATTTTGAATTAATATCCAAGTCTAGAGGCCATATTAATAATTTTCTCAATTCTATTCGCAGTCTATCAAATGAGCAGCTCGAAAAGTTTTACCCTGAACTCGATGCAAGCTCTGAAAGCGACAGGGTAGTCTTGGATGAAAGATATACGAAAGCAATTAATGGTTACGATGTTCTCCTTGGTTGGCCAGCCCTTTTGGAAGCCCTAAATGAAGAAAAATGGGACGATACCGGGACCTGTAATCTTACTGGCGATGTAATGGCTAACCCTAACTGTGGCAGAAGATCAAAGGCTGATTATGTGGTTACTAGGCTAACATCAAGTCAGCGCAGTAGACTTGATGAGCTTAAGCAAGTTGTTATGGATGATCTCGATTTAATCAGGCTCTCTAATGGTCGAGTTATCGTTGGCTCAGGGCCGGTTAGGTTCTTTCAGGCATTTCATGATTCTCGTGTCGTTGATAAATTGATTCAGCCAGCATACGTTAAAGTCAGTGATCCTTTGGACGCGAATCTGCGAAAGAAGAATCTAATAGAGCTGGGACGAGCTCTAATAATACAATTCTTTCAGGGTAAAAATGGAAGAATTGTGAATAGCAACCTGATGGACATTGATCTGGAGTCCGATGACTGTTTGGAGCTTCCAAGTAACGAGGTTGATAGTTGTCAATTAAACTACATCAGAACCTTAATATGGGATCCAGCTTACGAAGCGGATGACTTTGTGGTTAACAATTTAATTATAGATTCCATCGGTATTACGCCTTTAATGGATAGCTTGATTAAGAAGTTTTCTGCAGAGAATCCCGAATATGTGTCAAGAGTTCAGATGGAAGAATTTATTGAGAGAGCTTATCTTACCTTATGTATTGCATATGATGTCGATCCGTTAGAGCCTCCCATCTCCAGTCAATTTAAAGCGCAGTTTATTCAGCATGTAATGCTCAGTAGTGACTACCTTATCCAAAAGAGAAGTATTATCGCTTTGCACATGGCACGAGGGCTTCAGGAACTTGTGATTTTTCTAGAGGACTCAAATGAAAAATAAAAAAAGTATCTTCTCCATATTGTCCATAGTTTTAGGCCTTGGATTCGCTTGTTTATTCTGGATAACTAAACCTGATCCGCAAGTTGAGGATAAAAGCTTTAAGGCTCTGCCACTTGCCGTGAAAGAAGTCCTCCTAGCTGGAAAAAAGTATGATCCAGCTGAATATTCTAAAAAAGTGTCTAATATCAATTCGCCTTCATCATATCACAGAGATACAGGAGAGAAGCTTTACACGATAGCTTTATCCAGCAACTTCTATAGCACAGACAAATTAAAGCTTCTCTCTATGGCAAAGATCCATCTTATGAAAGCTAAAGAATTAGGTAACTAAATGAAAAAATCACTTTTCTTAATTGCACTCCTTACCACTATGCCATGCATAGCTTCAGACTTAGATGTTCTAATTGCAAAAACTGCACTTGCATTAGGAGATGAGTACAGCAAATTAGCCTCTAACTACCAAACTAAAGTTGCTTCGTATCTTTCTAGCCAGCCCGAAATGGACTTTGAAAATGAAGCGGATGTTCCTGTAGAGTACTTATCCGTTAGAGATAATTATCACAAATATAAGAATTTAGCCTTGGCCGAATACTCGATTATTTTTTGTAATAATGCTTGCCTACCTCCGAACAAGCCTACTGGCTTAGAAATGGCAGATAGGTATAACTTTCTTAGAAGAGAAGCTTTTACTAAACATCAGCAACTGGGACTTGGTTCAAATAATGCCGGGACCATAGGGAAGATATCAACAATTTATGCCGTAACTAGCAGCTTTGAAGATCATTTGCTGGGTAAGCTTACAAAGCTTGTCGAAGTTCAGCAAAGATTGGACGTTGAAGCAAGAAAACTCTCTAATACTATGAATGATCTACAAAATTCATATGTTGATCTAGAGTCTGAACAGATTGTGGGCGTAACTCAGTCAATTTTAAATGAGCAAAATTATTCAAATGAAGCGCAAACTCAACTTTCAAGCTATGAGTCTTGTATTACTAGTGAAGTAATTGAAGACAATTTTGAAAGGGATGAATTAAAAAAGTCTTTATCTCAGCTTGATATTCTTCAAAAGAATGTACGTGGTCATATGGAAAAGGCATTTGACTCTGTTTATCAGGATATTAGTGGTCAAAAAGTAGCTACGATTAAGTCCAATCTTGGTTGGCAACAGCAGTTAGTAACACTTGGATCTAAGGACCGAATTTTGATCTCTGCTACCGGAGCGTGGAATTTTAAAGGTGCTGTTGAAATCTTTGAACCAAGTCATTTAGATGTTCCTGACGATAAAGGATTGCTCTCCGGCATTAGCAAAGGCATCTCCTCAATGTTCAATTCCGCAACTAATGCCCTGGGGAGCCTTATGGGTGGTCTCTTGAAGCCTAAGGCCCAAATCCTTAAAGCTATTGCTCAATCAAATAAACCAGCATTTAACCGGATTTCAACAGGACTTGAGTGTAAAGCTGAAGGCTATCTACTTACTTTTAGTGAAGGACTAGGAAATGGAATTAGTGAAGGGACTGGAGCGAGTGCAGGTGTAGGATATGGTTACTTTGATATGGGCGTAAGTTCTTCTTCTGGATCTAGTTCAAGTGTCTCATCTGGTATTGGCGGAACTTACACATTGAAGTTAACGACAACGACTAAACCCCAACTTCCTTTGGGTGCTTTATTAGGCTCGTTTTGCGATATAGCTCCTTCATCAGATCCAACCTGCGAAGTATTTTTAATAGGCGCTGGGACTCTAGTAGAAGCTCCAAATCCTATTGGAAGTAAGAAGCTTTGGCTTATTGGAAATGACGGGGGAAGCCGGGCAGCAAATACAGGATCACTTCAAGTAATCCTTCAAAAACAAGCGACTTTTAAATCTTACTGGGATGAATATTACGACTGGTATACAGATGAATGTGACACTAATGGCTTCAATTGTGGCCTTGGCTACATTCTAGAAAACATCGCCTATACTCCAAACCCTTACGCTGCTGTGAAAGCTTCGTTTACAAAACAATTCCCTAACTTCCCAGATGAAGTTTCAAACATCATTCTCCAGCAAATAAATTATATGGTTGAAATGAACCTGGCAGAAAAAGAAATTAAAACCAAAGAACTAAGTCGTGAACTCCATTCAACGAAAATTGCGACCTGTAAGGATCAAGCTGCTGTGACATTGGAAAAAGTTAAAGTATCTAGAGAATTAATGTCTACTTTTCAACGACGTGCTCAAACCATTCGCACCAAAGAGATGATACTGGACACATCTCGCAAGTTTTACGAACAAGAACTCGCCGCAATTAATACTGTTCGTTTGAAGAATATTGAACGAATCAAAAGATATTATGCCCTAACAGTAAGTTCATATAATTACCTTTATTTGGATAATTTTAGACCAGAAGGCGAGTCTCAGCCTTATTTCGAAGGTGATTTTTACAAAAGTCAGGTTGATCTAATGGAAGATCTAATCTCAGAGATTACTGCGGTTAATGATTTGCTTAATCTAAACCGTGGTTTTGTAGTCTATCAACTCTCTAATGAAGAGCTTCAGGGTTTGACTGTTCCGGATTACCGACTTAGAAAATCTCAAGTAAAACTTGACCATAGTGATTTCTTCTGTCAGGGCTTCGATGTCGAAAACCAAGCTAGAGTCATGATTGATAAAGTAGGAATTCTTCTTGATATTGATCCAGCTAAAGAACATCTGTTTTTCAAGAATCCACATAAGCGAAATACACAAATTCAATTGGCCCATGGGCTAGAGAATATCTTTTACGGATTCGATGGGTCTGAGAAAGAACAATGGATGCCATCCCAGAAGCGAAATATCGCAGGGTATTCAACACGCGTGCTGACTGATGCTAATTCTGACTATTTCAAACTTAGAGATACATCCATTTTTGAGCGACTTTCATTCAGAAAAACAAGTTTTGCTTCAACGTGGCAGCTTGATATGACTGATCCATCAATCCGAATGTATGAAGATAGTGACACGAGTTTCACAAATTCCTTATTGAAAGGTTTAAAACTTGTTTTTTGGTTTAACTCAACTGAACTGCAGGGTGATTCAGTACTTAATAAGTGCCTGACCTCCCCAGTGAACTTGGTTTCGGAGGAAGCCCTTCGTACCGGCGCTGCTATTTCATGGAGTTTCCCAAAAGATGACATAGATTTTGATTTTATCGAAAGGTTCACAGTGTACCGTAGTACACATCCAGAGAATGGATTCAAACCGATAGGGCACGTTAATGTTGAAGATTGTGGTGATGGTACTACTGATGTGGACTGTGCATATACCGATAGCGTAGTTTCTGAAGGCCAGTACTACTATCAGGTAAGATCTGCATATCGAAAAGACTCAACAGATAAGTATTATTTGAATGGTGTTCCGTCTACTGCAACAAGTATAACTCTTACAAAAACTAAGTAATGAAGCTTAAGTTTGAACTATTACTTCTAGGAGTTTTATTATCCAGTCCTGGATTAGCCCAGGAGCAGGATTACTTTTCAGGTGTTTCTACTGAAGCGATCTCTATGCCTTCGTTGCCTGGGTCTGTGGAGGGGCTTCCTCACACAATTAACGAGTCTACTAGTAAAGGGCAGTTTGGCTTTGCAGTAGATATTAAGGTTCCAAAAGGTGTGAACGATCATACACCTGCAGTGAAGGTTCTATATAATTCTGGTGATGGACAGAGTGAATTTGGTTTGGGCTGGAGTTTGAATGTTCAATCAATCTCTGTGAGTACAAAAAAAGGGGTTCCAACTTATACAAACACAGACACTTTTTGGGGACCTGATGGGGAGTTGGTTAGAATTGAAAGATCTTCCAGTCCTAATACCTTCTATGCACCTTACATAAATAAAACTCAAAATCTGTATGAGTATGTCGCTGGAGAGAATACATGGATCATTCATCAAGGGGATGGAAAAAAACTCTTTTTCGGTTCAGATCCCTCATCGAAAATTGAAAATGGTCAAAAGACTTTTAAGTGGTTTGTTGAAAAAATCTCTGACAACTTAGGAAACGAGATTGTCTATGAATATACTAAAACGCTTGGTTATCCATATCTCACGTCCATTAACTATGCCTTCAAAAGTGGAACTCCTCACTATTCATTAAATTTTTCCTATGAAGATAGGGAAGACCTCATTGAATCATATAAGAGTACTTTCCTGGTCACTCAGTCTAAGAGATGCTCTTGGATTGAAGTTAAGTCCGGGTCTTCATACTTGGTTCGCTCTTACGAATTTGTCTATCAGAATCAAATTCATCAGAAAGGAAGTTTTCTTAAAGAAGTGTATCAGCATGGCGTAGGAGGGGCGGATTTAAGTCCTCCGATGCCACCAATCACTTTTGAATACTCTGAAATTGACCTTGAAGAGAATTTTATAACGACTCAAATGATTTTTTCAGATACCCAGAAGTTTCCACCTTCTTTGAATAAGCTTAGGGCAACTCTCGTAGACATGAATCGTGATTCTTTCCCGGATGTTCTCGAGACATCAAGATATGGTGCTAAAGTCTGGTTAAACAATGGTGCTGGAGGATTTGATTCTCATTACACACTACCTAAATTCATTTCATTACTAGGGGAAGGGCAAAGTAAAATCTTGGACGTAGATGGCGATCGAGTAGCTGACTTTGTGGCGACTGGACTTTACCCTCAATTCTACAAAGGTGGGATTAACGTTTCACCAGGCCAGCTTGGATTTTCTGCTACACCGAGTTCAATCTTTTCAATTCCTAGGTATTCGATCGGCTCAGACAATGTCAAAACAGTTGATATTAATGCTGACGGCAGACTTGATATCATTGCAAGGGAAGTCGGAAGCTTTAAAAGTTTTATCAGTACTTCTGAGGGCAATTGGAATCGCGCCCAGGACTTTGTAGTCAATACAGGGGCATTTGATCTTTCTAGCCCTTATACTTTCTTTGCAGATATGAATGGCGATGGACTAACGGATTTAGTATTTGTAAGAACAACTACACTTATCTATCTTCCTAATACCGGGACAGGGCTTTTTGCTAATCCAGTAAAAATGGACTTCGAAGAAACAAAACCTCTTATTTTAGATTTCTTTAAAATTGGTAAGTACAATTTTGTTGTTGATATAAATAACGATGGATATGACGATTTAGTTTCCGCCTCTGAGTCGACTGTCGGGCTTTCGTTAAATATGGGAAATGGAACTTTTGCAGAAACAATTCACATTGAGAACGTCCACGACGGTGAATACAATCTCAAAGGAGTTCATATTTCGACAGGAGACATGAACGGGAATAGCACTGTGGATATCCTTTGGACCAACGATTTCCAGGATTGGCGATACTTAGATTTCTCGGACGGTAAACTCAATCTAATGACTAAGCTGGATAACGGTTTGGGATTAAAAACTCGAATTGAATACGAGTTCGCATCAAGATTCGGATCTCACATTGATTCCGATACTCCTGTACTACCACACCCCATGCTTGTGGTTAGTTCTATTAAAGAAACTCTAGGTAATAGCACTGATGTTATTCGAGAAGATGATTATAAGTATTTTGGTGGATACTACGACGCTCTTGACAACGACTTTCGAGGTTTCAGTTTAGTTGAAAAAACTGAATTGGGTGACTCAACTATCGGTCACCTTTATACCAAATCAGCATATGAACAAGGAAGGCTTCTGGTAGCCGATCACCAGCAGCTCATGTTGCTGGAGAAGTCTGAATATACCTATAGTCTGGCAAAAAAAACAATTGGAGATCTGCTCAGAAAAGAGGCTCACAATTTATCAACCTTGCCTACTTTTGTAGGTTTAGATAACAAGAATCCTGGCCTTCCATTCGTGTCTCTAACCATCATTACTGAAGGCGATGAGGATGTCTCTAGCTCTGATAGGCAACATAAAATTGCACGTTCAATTGATTTGTCGAGCGAAGGTTTCATAGAGAAAGATACGACGACAACATATCTTGATCTCTCCCAAGTTATACGAAAAGAAGAAATCTTACTTGGTATAAATAATATTGAGAATACACATATTACGAATAGAGTTTGCGAAAAGAGTACTTACGACGATACAGATACGCTCTTAAAAAGAGAGCGTTTTTATTATGATGCGGAAACGCTTTGTTCGGTAACTTCTGGACTCCTTACTAAAAAAGACGCTTGGACTGGTAGTGGTTATGAAACAAAAAATAATTATACATATGAATCTTTCGGAGCTTTAGCCTCTTTCTCGGATTCTTTGTCTCATGTTACCACGATTGGATACGATTCATTAGATTTGAATCCGACTTCCGTGACCAATCCAGCTGGACATGTTAAAAGTGCAACTTATAGCTCAGATACCGGTGTACTTAGTAGTATCACGGATGAAAACTCCCTTGCGACCTCTCTTAGTTATGACCTCTATCTGCGTTTAACAAAGATTGTAGGGCCAGCTGATTCACTTTCACTCCCAACCACAGAAGCGGTTTACACTTTTGGGACCTCATCTGGTAGTTTGAATACAATCGTAACCAAAAAACGTGAAAAATCAGGACAGGCAGGCACTTATGACGTTAAAGAATTCTTTGATGGCAAAGGTAGGAGTTTGGCGAAGATTTCAGAAGGTCCAACTGGTAAGTACGTCCTTGAGGCTACAACCTATAATCAGAGAGGCGAGAAACATCTAGTTTATCAGAAATCGTTTGTAGGTAGTTTTATACTTCCAAGCTCAATGTCTGGGATTGGCTTTTTTGAAACTCTATACGATTCTTTAAAACGTCCTATTCTTATATTCAATCCTGAGCACACTATTAGTGATGCTTCTTATAAAGAGACCTACTATCTAGTTGGGGAAACAATATCCTACGATGAGGAGAGAAAAGTTTCCTACGAGTATAAGGATTCATTAGGCAGGCGCATTGGACACAAGGATGCCTTGGCAAATGATGTGGTTTATGACTTCGATTCCCTTGATCAGATGATTAAAATTACCGATCCTCAGTCCTCTGAAACCCTCTTTGGTTATGATACTCAAGGACGTAGAATCTGTAAGCTTGATCCTACTGTTGGGTTGACGAAGTATTCTTATAATTCTGAGAATTTGGTCACTCAGAAAGACATGTATGGCTACGTGAGTGGACATTCTGACTGCTCAATTCCAGCTGGAGTTACACCTCGTACGGTTACAACAGATTATGCTGATGATCTTAATCGGATAACCAAAACTGATTTCCCCACAGGATCTAATACCGAAGATGTTACTTATGTGTATGACGACGTAGCTTCAACTTATCCAGTAGGCAAACTTACATCAGTGGACTTTGGCAATGGATCTAAGAAATTTGACTATGATGTGTATGGAAATCAGTCAAAAGTCACTTTAACGATAGGATCGAATTCTTATCCTACCGAGAAAGTTTACGATGTATTAGGAAGGATAGAAAAGATTATCTATCCAACAATTGGGAGTAATGCCCTTGCTATTAAATATGATTTTGATGAGGCGACTAATCTTGAATCTGTAAAAAATGATAGTACAAGTGCGGTTTATGCTCAAAACATGACTTATTCACCACTTTCTCAAATGAATCATGTTGAGTACGGAAACAACACTATTTCTTCGATGACATTTAATGATCAGGATCAGTCGTATAGGCTAGTAAATATTTTAACTGAGAAATTAGGGACTCCGAATACCACTCTTCAAGATATAGATTATGACTATGATAAAGTTTCCAACATCATAAGACGAGATAATCAAAAGGACTCTTTCGTTGAGGAGTATTCATTTGATGATCTTCACAGGTTAACGAATGCTGATTTAGCAGGAACAGATAAAACTTGGGCTTTTGACGAGGTTGGTAACATAACTTCTAACGATGGTGTTACTTACAGTTATAGTTCGGGAAGGAAGCAGATTATCTCTTCTGTAGGAGCTGATAGCTATACATTTGATGAATTTGGAAATATCAATCAAGACAATAGCCGTGCTTATAGTTTTGATTGGAATAATAGACTAAGAGGAATCACGAAGTCTTCTCAAACTACGACGTATAGTTATGGGGAAGATGGTTTAAGGGTTGTAAAGAATACTCCTAGTTTAACGACAATTTTTATGGATAAGTTTACGGAGTTAAGAGGAACTAGCGTTATTAGGCATATTTATGGAGATAAAAAATTAATTGCATCAATTGATGAGCTAGGAAGCCTAACATATAATCATCAAGATCATCTAAATTCTTCAAATATGAGAACTGACATTTCTGGAAGTGTCGTAAAAAATATAGAATATTTCCCTTTTGGGGGAACAAGAACAAGCTCTGGCTCTTATAATAAAATCTTGAATCGTTTCACAAATCAGTATGAAGATGAGGAGTCGGATCTTTATTATTATCAACAAAGATATTATGGGCCGCAGTTGAATCGATTCATAAGTGCTGATCCGCTTTACTCTGACCGGATGGATAAGAGAGGGATCAACTCTCAGGAGCTGAATCTTTATGCATATGCGGGCAATAACCCAATAAACAAATTAGATCCTGAAGGCACAGCCGCAGTCTCCGCCCAGGGAGAGGTTATGGCTTTTTTTGGATTTAGGGGTATTTCCAGTAACGTTTCAGGGGCTGTTTCAGTTGATTTGAATCCTTTTTCTCAAACCTTTTTAAAAA
>DLGL01000048.1:15872-16040 GCA_002482685.1 Bacteriovoracaceae bacterium UBA7695
GTCTCGGAGCGAGTTCCCAAAAGTTTGGAGTTGGGTTGGCTGCATCTGCTGAGGCTGGTGTTGGATTATCAATTGGAAATTCTTCAATCAAAGAATTGGCTGGAGGATCATTTGGAATATCTGGAGGGATAGGAGTTCCACAAGTTGGTGGCGCTGGGGGAAGTATCT
>DLGL01000062.1 GCA_002482685.1 Bacteriovoracaceae bacterium UBA7695
TGGCCCATTCAGGGCGACCCTTTATATACTCCCGAGTGCCATCGAGAGGATCGATGGCCATCAGGGGGAAACCCCACTTTGAAAACTTCTCTTCAGAATAATAGATAGAGTTATTAAAATTTTTTAAACTCATTTGCTCAATTAAGTCCGACAAGGCGAGATCCAAAGCAGTAACCGGTGAGCCATCAAGTTTGTTTTTTTCGGGAGCTGAGGGGTACTGCTTAGTTAAATCATGGATATGAGGAAGGTAGCCAACCATAATTCTGGCCAAAGATTCACTCAATAAGTCTTTTTTATCCACAAAAACTTCCTAGTTTTCCACAATTATTTTTGTTTTACATAAACTAACACCTGTCATCTAGGATAGCTAATTTCCGTAATATCAGACACATAAAAAAGGGGGACAGTGCGTCCCCCTTACATCAATTCCCAAAAGAATTGTTGAGTGAAATAGTTTTCCCCAAAAAAGTTGTTAACCCGCTTCGTGCAAACTCAGCATTTCCACAAATCCATCTTGGGCAAGAGAAAGAGCGAAGATCCCATCACTGGCCTTATCCAGGTCATCTGCGACTCCAGTTAATAGCTTCACACCAGCTGAATCTACGTAAACGAAGGCTTGATCGGGACTTTTAGACTGTTGAGAGGTGAAATGCTGATAGCAAGCGGAGAAATCTTTGAAAACAGTGGCCGTTAAGTGAGTCTTGTACAAAAGTCCTCCTTGATGCCGAAGGAGTGATCCATTCACTCCTGCTCTTTGAGTTAATTGTAGCTTGGTTCTTCGATTTGGCGCAAAACAAATGTTTGAAATGTGAGAAAAATTAAGGTCTTAACCTGACTCTAACGATTCAAAAACTCAACTATGTCAGGTGGGGATTGATAGAAATTGTAGAGCATTCTTACCCGCCCTTCGAAGTGAGAATCAAGCAAACACACTAGAACATAGATCATGTAAATAAAATTACGACGAGACCGCAACCGACTAATCGATTGGAAGATCCACTCGAGTGGAAGAATAGAAAGAAAAACAACAAACCATAATAGACCAAAACTTTTGACCATATCCTTATCAATGATCAGGCCAATGATAACCACGCACATGACTAATATTCCCAGCTCTCTAATACGTCGGAAATCAAAGTTCAGGGTTGATAGCATTTTTATTTTTGGACGCACTAACATAATAACAAAGGCAATAAGACCAATAAATGAAAGTGAATAGAAGGCTTTGCGCTTGAGTACTGTACTTATGTATCCAGAGAGTTGTGAGAAACTTAATGCATGCTCAAAGAAGCGCAAATCAATATGGGTGATCAGGGTGATTAAGATTAAAAACATTCCCAAAGATGTGTATTTCACAAATTGGTTGCGGTACCAATCAGTGTGCTCACCAAGAAAATAGAAGTAGAGCAAAAGAAGACCGACAGGAAACAAGAAAAAATGATTATAGTTTAAAGTGACGCCGTAATAACAAAGCAGTCCATACATGAGTCCGGAACGGTAAGTGGAACTCTTTACGCACCAAAGAATGGACCAAACCCAGAGAATCGTAAAAGTTGTTGAAGCACAAGCGTAGATATCTTTTTTTAAAAAAAGCGCAAAACTCCAGGTAGAAACCAGGGCGAATAAACCGAGAATTGAGAGTCTGCGAGATATGAAGAATCTCAGGATCCCATAAAAAGCGATCAAATAAATACTAAAGCTCACAAAATAAAAATGCATACTCCAACCCAGATTCATCAAGTGGGGAAATCTGCGGAATGGAAAAAAGTTCATGTGAAGAAATCCCCAGAGCTGACCATTCATCTTTTCTTCGGGATCTACAACAAGTTTGAAAGTTTCCAGATTGCTAATAAATGGAAAGCTAGGCATCGAAGCAAAAAACATAGCAATGGTGAGAAACAATACAGTCTTTTCAAAAGCATCCAGATACTTATATTCGGTAAACTGAGAAGTCACAGACTCTTCAATAATTTTTCCTCTGGTAGGCCAGGAATAGAAAAGTCCCACTACAACAAAGAAACCCCAGAAAAAGTGCCTGACGATCGATTCAGGAATCAGAGACATTAGATTGAAGATAATGATCATGGTGGCATTCCCAATAACCACCCGGTAAAGGACCCTATCAATTGACGAATTCGCTCGGAAATAGATCTTGAGACGATGATCGATCTCTTTACCTAACAGGTACCATTGACCGGCCATAAACATCAGGTAGGCCAACATCATGAGGGACTGAACAAAGATATTAATTTCTAACGATTTAGGGATCCATACCGGCAAAAGCAAGAACGAGAAGTAGATAACTGCTCGATTTATGAAGAATTTTGACTTTTCCCATATGATATTGGAGTTTTTTGCTAAAGTATTATCCATATTATCCGATCAGATTAGTAGACTAATTCAATAGTCTAGATTCAAGATCTAATTCCTCGAAAGAGAGATGGACTGTTCACCCGTCTCTCTTTTATTTCTCCCAATCGTAGCTCACTTTCTTCCCACTTGCATCAACTATGTCCCGTGCTACCTTTAAGTGTGGTCCGATAGCATGATGCCGTCTCCACAAGGATATCACATTGGGAATCGCATTCGGTTCTATCAATTCAGGGCTCCCCAAAGATATTGTTCAACAGATTGTTGAAGCAGAAAAAATTCCTATTAAACAAATGGAAGGTCGGAAGGGAAAAATCGAGGATAAAAAAGCCCTCGTAGGTCAGCTTACTGGTCTTGTCGAAGCTATGCGTGGAGAGGTCCTGAAAAATAAAGGTGCCCGAAGTCTGCGTGAAATTAAAGTCAATACAGGTGATAATCCCAATATCGCTGTCTCAGCTGATAAAAATGTCGCTGAGCCTGGTAAATATAATTTAGAAGTTGTCTCACTTGCACAGAAATCTTCTGCCATTAGTAACGGTGTTGAGGATAAAGATAAAACCTATATTGGTGTCGGCTACATTAAAGCCGTTTTACCTACTGGTGAAACCAAAGAAATCTACGTCAATGAAGAGAGTGCAACACTCTCAGGTGTTGCAAAACTCATTAACGCTGATTCTGATTTGGGTATGAAAGCGCATGTGGTGAATGATGGTAAGGGCGAAGATGAGCCTTTCCGTCTCATTATATCTATGCAGGATACGGGTGACGACAACCGAGCTGAATTCCCTAGTCTTTATCTTGTAGATGGCGAAGTGGATTTGTATTTTGATCAGGAGAAGCCTGCTCAGGATGCCAAAGTTAAACTTGATGGATTTGAAATTGAGGTTCCAGGAAATAAGCTGACTGAACTTATTCCCGGAATAACAATTGATCTAAAGAAAGCCAAGCCTGGTGAAGAGATCAACATCGATGTTCAGGAAGATGTTGAAAAGATCGGCGGAAAAATTGGCGGTCTGGTTGAGAATATCAATAACGTTTTAAAGTTTATTAAAGAACAAAACACCCTCAACGAGAAGAGTGATACATCTCGAACTCTCGGGGGAGATTTAACACTGACTACAATCGAAAGTAAGATTCGTGGAGCAGTTTTCAATCCTATCATGACTGATAAAGGTCCCGTACGAATCGGTGATATCGGAATTACATTTGAAAGAAGCGGTTTATTAAAATTTGATTCTGCAAAATTTGAAGCAGCTTTATCCAAAGATTACAAAATGGTTTCCCAAGTAGTGGCCGGAAGCTACACAACTGCAGGCGGTAAGGTAAACGGCTTTGTGGACGGACTTGAAATAGCGGCCCAGGCACTTTTGAATATGCCTAATGGTGCTCTTGTGACCAGAAAGAATGGATTACAGAGTCAGATCAGCCAGATCGAGGCGCAAATCACCAACCGCCAACGTATGATCACTCAACGGGAAGAAATCTTGAAGGCCAAGTTCGCCAGATTAGAAGAAACCATGTCGCGGATTAAAGGTCAGGGGGCAGGTCTTGCCGGGTTAGGTGGCGGTGCTGCCCCTACGCAACAATTAGGTTAGAATAAGTCGTGACATAGGAGGAGGGTCTTATGAGTTATGGTTTAGGTGCATACAAGAAAACGTCTGTTGAAAC
>DLGL01000021.1:0-6012 GCA_002482685.1 Bacteriovoracaceae bacterium UBA7695
ACCACCATTAAGAGTTAAGATCCTGACTTCTCTACGGATTCTGCTGGCGCTTCAATGTACGATTCAAATTCTTCTCCCACTGAGCGCGCTGTTGTTGATAGCCGTAGGTTCCTTGGGCCGCACTTCCTCCGGCACCAGCACCTACATTGATTTGTGGATCATAGGTCCCGCGTTGAGCATTGATGGTGTTTTGAAGACGGTTGTTTTCGGCTTGGCGATTATAATCTTGCTGTTTGATCTGATTATTTCTGACGGTATCGATAATTTTTTTGTCTAATCCTAGTACAGAGGCGGCGCCGAGTTGCTCAATGGTAGTAGGACAATTTTTTACAAAATTTGTCACGAACTCACGACCAAGGCGAGTGGCTTCACTGAAGCGAGAGCAGTAGTAACTTGGATTTGTTTTCATGGAATCTTCGTGCGCCTTTTGGGCCATCATTCTTTCTTTTTGCTCACGCATAAACTTCTGACCGGCAGCACTCGCCAGAAACTTCTTTTCTTCTTCGACTGACTTGATTCTTTTTTGAGTTTCATCACTTTTGATTTTGGCTGCAAGAACTGCTGCTAATTCTTTATTATCTCCATTGATTTCAGTAGCTACAAAATACTGACGGTAGTGATAGCTTGACTCAGGCGCCATGACCCATTCACCAGAAAGAGAGCGAGTAAAAACGCTGTAGTTGTTAGAGGGCATATTGGGATGAGTATAGGCTTTAAAGTCGATGATGCGAGGTTGGCTTCCGATATCCTTTGGAATGGTTGCAAATGGACCGAGATGAAGAGCACCTTCGTATTCACCAGGACTAGTAGGTGAAGGGAAGAGGACGATGAGGCCGAGACTATGTCCATCATCAGTAGGAATGATGATGGCAGAGTGAGCACCGTAAGGAAGCTCAACTGGACGTCCTGTTTTGTCCAGAGGGATCACGGGTTGAAGGCCATTAAAATTTTTACCAGTAACAGGATTCATCATTGCCACAAATTCTGGATTGAGTGACCTGTGATGAAGCTTATTCATGAGCTGCATAGAATAAATTCCATGAGGAGATTCAGCGACAATATTTCCACTAAAATCCAGGGCCCAGCTTTCACGGCTTTTATTTTCACCTTGGAATGTATGTAGAACTAAAAATTTATCTCCGCGTTCCATAAGATTTTCGACATTCGTGTTTCGACTAGGGAAGAAGAGGTCTTTAAAAGTAATAGGTTTTTCTGTATGAGGAAAATGAATCGTGAGATCTGTTTTTTTTGCGGTATTTTGAGGGATGACATAGGTTACAGGAAGTCCAATATATCCCATGGGGCCTGTCCAGACGGCATTATCATTGAGGGGCTCTAGTTTTTGGGAGTCGATATGAAAGATAAAAAGTTTTTTATTTTGTCCTTTAGCCACAATGGCCCGTTTGTCTGAAATCATATTGAGTCGTGTGAACTGATGACTTCTGTCGATTTCAACATCACCTTCGATAAAAAACTCCTGAAATCGTGTTTGATGTCCACGCTGAATCTCGAGGGATATAACTTCAGATGATTTTTCTTTATAAACTCGAGTAGTGGCGACCTTGCGTGACATAGTGTTGGCGCAACTTGCAAAGAGACAAAGAGCGAGACTTATCTGGAGTGCTTTCATCTAATATCCTTCTAACGGTTTTATAAATAAAATCAAAGATGTCTTAATGGCCAAGATCTCTTATCTATTCGTAACAGCAATATCGACAGGCAAACTTTCCACCAATTTGTCAGTTAATCCCAACCACTGAACAATCAGCTTATTTAAGTTCGTGAGCTCTGCCAGATAAGCAAACTCATACTGAGCTTCAATATTCTTATCCTGTATAAGATTCTCCAGCGTAATTCTCCCTACCTTGTAGCGTTTGGTTTCTTCCTGAACAATCTGTGCGGCCAGATCCCGCTTGTCTTTACTGATTTGAAGTTGCTCCCGTTGGCGTAGGATTTTATTTCTGATGACGTAGAGTGATTCCTTGATGGCATTATCAAAAGATTTTTTTGCGAGTTTGGATTTAAGCAGAAGATAGCTGGCCTCTTTGATACGAGCTTTAGTTAGTGAATCATCAAAGGGGATGTCGATGTTAATACCGATAACAGCTTCTTCGCGGTTGATGCTAGTTCCGAAACGACTTGATTTATCTATGTTAAAACCGGCCAGTAAATTCGCTGTGGGTTTTTGATTCTCCCTGGCAATCTCTATATTGGCATCAGCCACAAGGACTTGCTTGTCATAGATGATGCGGCTACGGCTGGTCGATAGGAAGCTCTCGATATTTTGATCAATATTATTTAAGCGGTCTTCCATGATTAGTTGAGTTTGAGGGATAAGGATTTCAGTTTTATTATTTCCGATGATTCTGGCGATCCCAAGACTTATACTTTCGAGATTGGCCTTCGTCTGGAGTTCATCTTCCTGGCGAAGAGCAGTCTGGAGTTTCGCTCTTTTGACGTCTGTATTTGAAGCGACATTTTTGGCCTTGCGATCATTCACACTTTTCAGGAGTAGCTGTGACTCTTTATGAAGTCGCTGTGATGCCTGAAAGCTGAGGTAGGTGAGAGTCAGATCGAGGTACTGATGAATGACTCTTTCGATATAATCCTCGTAAGCCTCAACCACCTGAAGCTCGACAACACTTTTTTGGAGATCGAGGTTTTTCATAATATCTCTGGTTTGAGACCCAAAAGCATTACGGTAGAGGGATTGCTCAATCCGGAATTGGGTTAGATCTTCGGTTCTATCCGGACGATCAGTGAGAGTTTTTCCAACAGACAGAGTAGTGCCTGATTCTAAAAGAGGTTTGGTAAGGGTTGCACCGAGTACCGCGGTCTTATCCTCGTTACGGGTGAAGCCGTATTCATTTTGCACACTCAGGAGAATCTGGCGTGTGGGAAGATTTAGATCTAAAAGGTATTTTGCTCTCAGACGTTCAGCAATGACAGTGCCAAGCTGAGGATCATTTTCTTTGGCGCCTTTAATGAAGGTATCAAGATCAATGGGGATTTCCTGAATCTTTTCCTGGGACCAAAGGGAATGAGAGTTTAAAAGTAGTAGAAAGAAAAAAAGTTTTTTCATGAAGGTGTTTTTCCTTTTCTGAAGAACCCTTTGATTTGAACATGGTAACTATAAAGGCAAGGAACTAGAATTAAAGTAATCATAGTAGCAAAGGCCAGTCCCCAGGCCATCACAATCATCATTTCTGCCAGCATTGAATCATATCCACCCCAGCCATAGGCGGTGGGGATAAGTCCGATAACAGTTGTGAGTGTGGTCACCGTTACTGCTCGTAAGCGGGTTGAAGTAATTTCTGCGATTTGAGTAAAATCGGATCGAGTATCTTCTTTGGAGAAATCCTCTTCCAACTTATCAATCAAAACGATGGAGTCATTGACGATAATACCAATCAATCCCAGAGTTCCAACCACAGCAAAAAATCCAAATTGTTCCATCCCGTGAGCACTGAGAGTCAGAATGACTCCAACTAGACCGAAGGGGATAATAGAGGCAATTAATAATGGCGTCCAAAGAGAATTAAAGAGAAAGACTAGTAACATATAAATGAGTGTAAGAACCAAAATGACGGAGAAACTGAAATCGGACTGAGACTCGCGAGAGTCCTGAATCTCTCCCCGGAATTGAAAGACCGTTGAGATATTGCCTTTTAGGATTTGGGGAAAAATCTTGGTTTCCAGAATCTCAGCTATATCCAGAGGTGTGGATTTACTATCCGGGACCATGTCGGCATAGATCTTAACTGAGCGTTTGAAATTTGTCCGCTGGATATTTGCGGGACGCTTACCGGGTTTAACATCTACTAGATTTTTAACAGGCACTAGATAATTATCATTATTGGAGACTCTAAGATCCATGATGCTAGAGATATCTTTTTTATTCTCATCGGCGCCCATCAGACGCACATCCACTTCTTCCTCGCCAGAGTTTAAGGTGTAAAGAATCTGTCCTTGAACGTATGCCCGGAGCATAGATGAAAGTTGATTAAATCCGATATTCATCCGGCTGACTTCTGATTCTTTAACGTGCAGACGGTATTCGGCTTTATTGATGGGAGTTTCCACGTCAATACTAGTTAGTTCAGGTAGCTTTTTTAACTCTTCATGGAGTCTATTAATGACTTGAGCACGGATCTGATCATTGTTTTCCTGAACTTCAATAACAATAGGGCTTCCGCTTTCAGATCCGAAACGGTCTTTTAAGAATTTAATTTCTTTGAATTCCTTCATGGCCGAAGTCAAAGTTGTCCATTTTTTTATGGCGTCATCAAGCTCCATTTTTCGTTCAGAAGGGGGGACTAGTTCGATCTTTAAAGACGCCTCATTCTCGCGCACCTCACCACCCCTGCGACTTTGCCCAATCGTTGACCGGACATTTACCACTATGTCCAGGTGCTCATCCATGAAAAGTCTTTCAACTTTTCCAACGAGCTTGGCCATTTGCAGACGGTTGGCATCCTTGGGCCCTACAACTTTCAAAGAGATGCTTTGAGCATCTTCTCTTGGGAACATCACGTATTTTAAACGGGTTTGGTAAATGTATCCACTGACACCCAATAAAATAAAGAAAACGATAAAAACTAAACTACGAAAAGGCAGAATTTTAGATAAAAAAATTGCATACATCAACTCGGCTTTTTGATTGATTCTCTGCCTAAGTAAACCACCATTTTTGAACATATTCTGCAGGAGTTTTTCTCCTGGGAGCCCGTGGATCATGTGGCCCGGTAAAATAAAAGTCGATTCAAACAAACTGGCAAAAAGCATCAGAAAAACGATCGTAGGAATAGATTTAACAAACAGGCCAAAGCGTCCAGCGAAGAAGTAGAGCGGGACAAAGGCAGCACAAGTTGTGAGCATACTGGCAAGAATTGGCATAAAAATATTAGCTGTTCTTTCCACTGCCGAATCTTCTAGTGATTCGCCGTTCTCGCGACGTCGCGTAATATTTTCGGCCACAATAATAGCATCATCAACCACAATCCCAAGCACAATAATGATGGCAGCTAGGGTCATGTTATTGATGGTAAAACCCATCAGCATGGCAGCTATTAGCGTGCAGGCCAGTGAAAAGGGGATTCCCATGGCCACCCAGACTCCTGCCCGTAGATCTAAAAAGAGGAAGAGAATGATGACGATTAGAACAAAACCCATGATCCCGTTACTGCCAATAAGACTTAAGCGGTTTCTCACTTCATAGGACTCATCATCCATTAGAATGTATTCAACGGGAGAATCAGGATTGCTTGCCCGAAATTCAGAGATAAAGGAAGTCAGTGCTTTTTGAGCACTTAAAATATCGACCGAAGTACTCTTTTGAACTTTAAAGATGATGCCTTCTCGACCTTGTACTTTAACAATCGAAGTACTTTTTTGAAAACCAGCGCTGATTTCGGCAATTTCTTTAAGTCTAAGTTTCTGACCTTCAAAGCCACTTGAGATAATCACGTTTTCCAAAGGCCCAATACTATCAAGCTCTGAAATGATGGTAATTTCAGTTTCTCGCTTATCAGTCATAGTCCCAATAGGTGTGCGCACATTTTGCTGCTGTATCTGATCAATTACCTGCTGCATGGATATTTCATAACGATGCAGTTTGACGGGATCGACTTTTATTTGAATCTCAGGACGTAAGTAACCATTGGCCTCAAGTCCACTGACCTCTTTTAAAGAGAGAAGCCGGTTTTTAAACGAGAGAGCAATCTCCTGAAGCTTTATCCGTCCGGGTACATCAAGAATTTCTGTGTCTTTAAAGAATATGGCCACGTCAATGAAGGCCCGCTCGCTACTTTTAAATTGTCGATAAACCGGTTGCTCGGCATCCCGAGGAAAGGTGACAGACTCAATGGCGTCTTTCACTTCCTGGAGCTTTTCAGGCAAGTTTTGAGTGCTGGGTTCAAAAATGATGTTGAAGGTGCTGTTGCCTGAGGCGGAGGTAGAAGCAACTTCATCCAGACCAGTAACACCCTTCAATTTTTCTTCTATGGGCTTTGT
>DLGL01000021.1:6042-10718 GCA_002482685.1 Bacteriovoracaceae bacterium UBA7695
ATAAACAGCTCGACATCCTCGGCAGAAGCCCCGGGATAGAGTACTGAGATTCGAACCCAATTCATGGTGAGATCGGGCATCTGTTCTTTGCCAATCTTGTCCCAGAAAATGATGGCGGCAAAAATCAGACCAAAAGTTATGATGTTCCCCACCAATGGTCGGCGAGTAAACATAAGGATGAGACTTTTCATGTTATTAAATTTTAATGGGATGAGTGATAAATGCAATTATTACATGAAGGTTATAGATATTGCCGCTCTATAGGAGACTAAAGCTCTCTGGACGTGTAAGTTATTCAATTCATGAATCTCTCCAAGTGAAATGTGCTATTCGATAAGCCAAATAACTATGCAATTAAGAATTTTACTACCTATATTTCTTATCGCTTCGACCGCTTTTGCAAGTGAGCAAACGCAATTGGAAAAAGAGCTAGAAACTCTGCGGGACACATATGTGATCCCAGGAATTTCGGCCGCCATTTATCGGGATGGTCACTTCATTGAACATGCAGTTTCGGGCATTAGAAAGGTGGGGTCTCCAGATCTCATTTCCAGAGAAGATAAATTTCATCTAGGGTCTTGTACAAAATCAATGACAGCAACCGTTGCTGCAACTTTTGTTGAAGAAGGGAAACTAAGTTGGAAGAGTAAACTAAGTGAACTCTTATCAGATATTGAAATTCATCCAGGCTTGAAAGACGTGTCGTTTGAAATGTTGCTAGCTCATGGATCTGGTCTGGAAAAGGATCCGGATGATGAAACTTATATTGAGTTAGAAAAACTTGAAACTCTTGAAGGACGAAAAAAATTAACTGCCCTTTATCTAAGTAAAGCTCCTGCATTTAGGCCTGAAACATTTAATTACAGTAATATTGGTTATATTATTGCTGGTCATATATTAGAAAGAATTAGTGGTAAGAGCTGGGAGATGCTTCTTCAGGAGAGGCTTTTTATTCCCCTTCAGATGCAAAGCTGTGGATTTGGTCCGACATCGGACCCAACTGAAAATGTGCCCTCTCAGCCATGGGGCCACATTATAAGAGAATGGACGGTTAAGCCTGTCCACGATGACAACGCTGCCTTTTACGGTCCTTCTGCTAATGTTCATTGTTCTGTTGGAGACTGGGTGAAGTACTTAGATATTCATAGTCAGGGATTTAATGGTGAGGCGAAATTTCTGCGGGAAGAAAGCTTTCAGCAGCTTCATAAAATATGGCCTGATGATAAATCGAATCAATATACCTACGGTGGATGGTACCGTCTAAAAAGAGACTGGGCAAAAGGTGATGTTCTCACTCACACTGGTACCAATACTTATAACTATGCCTCTGTATGGATAGATCCCACGGCAAATATGATTTTAGTCAGCAATGCCAACAGAAGTCGTTTTTCCGGTGGCTGGGCGTCTTCAAATGCTATATCGGCCCTGATTCGTCTTTTCGTAATGCAACCCTAGCTAAAGTTTCCCTGATCGCAATTCCGAAACTATAGGTATTTTCAAATATGATTTACCATTATTCTCATGCTCTGGAAGATGTCCTGCAGCGATGTTGACCTGAATACTTGGAAGTAGAAGCCGTGGTGCTGATAGTGTTTTGTCCCGAGCAGTTCTAAAATCTACGTAATCTTTTTCACTTGTAAGTTTGGACAGTTGGATATTAGATTTTTTGCTTTCACCAATAGTGGTTTGAAAACGCATTTCCCGCCCATTGGGTAAGTAGTCATGTCCTACAAACACTCTGGTCTCATCAGGCAATTTATACAGAATGGAAGTCACAGAATGATATAAAGAGCTGGCGCTGCCTTTAGGAAAGTCGCAACGTCCAGTCCCGTAATCAGGCATGAATAAGGCATCACCGGTAAAAGCAGCATCTTCAATAAGATAAGTCATGCAAGCAGGTGTGTGGCCCGGAGTAGGAATCGCTTTCAGCTTTAAGCTTCCAAAATCCACATCTTCAAAATCTTTAAATAGTCGATCGAATTGTGAGCCATCTGTTTTAAGATGTTGAAGATTAAAATGATCTCTAAAGACCTCCTGAACAATTTTAATTCTTTCACCAATACCGATAACAGCATCTGGAAAACATTGTTTTAAAATTTGAGAACCTGAAAGATGGTCGGCGTGAGCATGTGTTTCAAGAATTGCTTTGACTCTAAGTTGGTTCGTCGAAATAAATGCGAGGACATCTTGCAAACCCAAATCTTTCACCTTGCCCGATACAGGGTCAAAATTTAGTACAGGATCAATAATGATTGTATCTTTGGTTAACTCATCAATCACCAAATAGGTAAGAGTAAACGTATCCGAGTCAAAAAAAGGTTGGATTTTCATAAAGGCTCCTTACGAATAAATTATACATCAAGAGTATCTATTGTTCAATTGATTAATTGAATAAAGAGTGTAAGATTGAGAAATAGGGAGTTTTATGGATAATAAGCTTAAAGCACTGAAAGAACGTCAGGAAAGTATTTTTGTTTCTATGGCATCTCTCTTGGGAGCTATGGCATCTCCGGTTCGCATACGACTTATCCATTTTCTTTCTCAGGCCCCTCTCACAGTAGAAGTCATGTCTAGCAAGGTTGATGAAAGTGTCGCTAACACTTCAATGCACCTTAGAAAGATGCTTAGTGAGGGATTAGTGAGAGTTGAGATCCTTGGTCAAAAAAGATTATATTCGCTTTCTCCAGCGGTTTTTGAATTTTGGGAGAATTACCAAAACTTTGCTCAGAAGCTTAATGCTGATCTTAAATTAGAGATGCACGATATCTATGGAGACATCAATTGGACGGTCTCACTGAGTGAGACAAAAAATATGTTACGTTCAGGTGAGATCATTCTCCTTGATGTAAGGCCTAAGGATGAGGTCATTATTTCTGATGAAACAGACAATGTTCTTCATATTCCTCAAGCAGATCTCAAATTAAATCTCAAAAAATTATCCAAGAAAAAGAAAATTTTGGTCTTTTGCCGGGGAAGACTTTGCGCACTCTCAGCTTTTTCGGTGAATTACCTACGTGAAAACGGCTATAAGGCTTACCGATTAGATATTTCCTGGAATGTTATTAAAGGAGTCATTTATGGTTAATGCAGTTCTAGGCGGTGTCCTTATTGGATTTGCTGTCAGCATAATGATGCTATTTAATGGCAGAGTAACCGGTATAAGTGGAATTCTCTCCGGGCTAGTCAGGCCAGTGAGGTTTGATATTGATTGGAGAATATCATTTGTAAGTGGGCTTCTCATTGGTGGAATTGCTCTCTTGTTTTATAGGCCCGAAGTCTTTGTTCAGGAATCTTCTGCTTTATGGGGTGACTATATTTTTTCAGGTCTCTTAGTTGGTTTTGGAACATTGCTCGGCAATGGATGTACTTCTGGTCATGGTGTTTGTGGAATCTCCCGAATGTCTGTTCGCTCTCTTGTGGCAACAATGACTTTTATTATTTTTGGTATGCTCAGTGTTTTCGTCTTTAAAATGGTTAGAGGGTCCTTATGAAAAATCTTATCTCCCTAGTAGTCGGATTTATTTTTGCCATAGGCCTTGGGCTCAGTGGGATGACACAGGTTCAAGTCGTGCGTGGTTTTTTAGATATTACTGGTCATTGGAGTATGAATCTTTTGGGTGTCATGGCTGGGGCAATATCTATTCATGGCATTCTTTTTTTTGTTATCAATAAAAGATCAAAACCCATATTAGATACAAAATTCCACCTACCAACAAAGAAAAATTTAGATTCTCATCTTCTCATCGGTGCTGCTTTATTCGGCATCGGTTGGGGATGGACCGGTATTTGTCCGGGTCCCGGGTTAGTTGCAACAGTAAGTGGTAATATCAATATAATTATTTTTATTATTTCGATGATTGTAGGTATGGCGATATTCAAATTTTTCGAACCTAAAATTCGTAAATGAATTAAGGAGAAACATGATCTATCTATTTTGTGGATTGATCATCGGCATGGTTATGGGACTCACTGGGGCCGGAGGAGCACTTATTGCGATTCCTCTCTTTATTCATTTCCTGGGGATGAGTCTTAGAGAAGCTTCTGTTTATTCATTGATTGCTGTTGTTATTGCTTCTTTAATGAATTTTGTTGAACAAAGAAAGGCAACTCAGTATCAAGTGGGTGTGGTAATAGTCTTGGCCTCTGCGGTTGGCAGCATTATGACAGCTCCTTTTAAAGAGTTATTACCTGTATTATATGTTGCCATCATTCTGTCTCTGGTCTCAGTTTATGCTCTTTATAATGTTTGGGTGCCACTAAAAATAACATCACAGGCCTCTACGACTTATCTGAATACTACAGTCCTCTCAGTGATCACGGGTCTCTTTCTTGGCGCTCTTACAACTTTTACTGGACTAGGTGGAGGAGTTCTTCTTCTGCCCATATTTTTGGCTTTTTTCCATTACTCCCAAACACAGTCAGTCGCTACGAGCCTTTTTGCGGTAGGACTGTCTTCTCTTGTCTCACTCGGTGTGCAGATTTTTAGAGGGACTCATTTTGATGCAAAAAGTGATCTCATATTACTAATGTTGGGGATTTTAGTTTCTGTCTTTCTTCTAAAGCAATTGGTGAGGGTCTTGCCTCAAACTGTTATGAATCGAACCAGGCAGACCGTATTCACCATCGTTGTCGTTCTTTCTTTATTGAAGATATTTTAAATTTCTTACCATATTGAT
>DLGL01000021.1:10744-12585 GCA_002482685.1 Bacteriovoracaceae bacterium UBA7695
CGATTGAGTTCCTTATTAGGCTTATCGGATATTTAGAATTGTCTTTTAAGAAATTCCTTTAAGTTTGCTAGATAACGGATAGTTAAAAGGTTAAACCTCAGTTCCATATCGCTCTTATTTTCCTCTTTAGCGATCCAAATAATTCCCTATAATTAATCTAAAATACATTGGAGACAATATGTTAAGTAGATGGCTTACCACCGGTCTAGTGGTCACTTTGGTTGGATGTGCGACAGGTCCTTATGTTAATAATTATCCACAACAGTTAGCCGACGCCAGAGTCAAAAATTTAGAAAAGGCTCATATTAAAGGCGACGAATATTCAAAACAGACCAGAAAAACATCCGCGACTTTAGTTCGTTCAGGGAAAAATCAGCAAATTAATCTCAATAATTTTTCAGCACAGAGAGGCGATAAAGTTCTTCTCGAAGATGGGTATTATGGTGACCTGGCGAATTTGAATCTTCAAGGAGTAGCTCTCGTCGGTAAGGGGATTGGTAAAACTGTTATTGGAAGTAATCTTGGCAACCGTTTAAAAGTCGATAATACAATTTTCCAGGATCTAACCCTCGTCGCTCCTCAATTTCATTTTACTTCCAACAAGGGTGTGAAAATAGTTGGCTCAGCAGTTATTGGTAAAGTGAATATCTCAGGAGATAAAAACGTTGACCTTGCCGGACCACTTCTTGATCTTGCTTTTAGTGATATCTTTTATAGCGACCTCGACGAAAAGTATCCTTATTCAGCATTTCTTTATGTCAGACGTGCATTTTCAATCGGTGCTCATGATGACTATAACTTCCGGATGTTCGTTCCTAGTAGACAATGGCGATCCATTACCGATGAGCCTACGTTTAAAGCGAAAGTTATTCCATGGGTGCCCGGTGAAACAGATAGATCTGACAGAGGTTTGAATTTTGAGCCACGCTTTGTTAAAGAATACTATGCGGTCAGAGATCTGATTGGTGCTGATTTTCAAAAGGGGAAATTGTTCTTTGGAGTGGTCCCTATGTTCTATCAAGGGCAAACCAACAATATCGTTTATAATTATGAAACAGCCGAATCTGTACGTCAGACAGCACTATACAGTCGCGAGAAGTTTGAACGACAAACTGAGCTTGTTGATTGGACAACTGAATATTTAAAAGAAAAGTATCCTCAGATTCAGGATTCTCGCGATACGGCTAAAATAAATGATCTTAAAAACAAAGCAGAGTCTGCAGTTGCACGCGGAAATAAACTGGTAGCCGTCGCTCTATATGTTGAGTTGGATAAGACCGAGAAATTTTCTAACCATATTGAAATCCGAAGGAAGATAGCGTCACTAACTTCAGGATTAAGAGCAGATCTAACTTGCGGTTTATGGCAGAAGCTTGATCCTCAATTCCCCGATAACAAGGATACGTTTGCTCAACTGCGCAGAGATTTAAGTGTCAAATTACCTCTTATGGATTTTGGTGCGAAAAATAATCATTGTAATATAGATGTGGGATACGCTTATGTAGGTAAAGTACAGAACTCTAATCAATTAGGTAATGTTCTTAAAAAAGAAGACATTCTCGATAAATCAGAGGAGCGAAAACAACGGGATGCTGAAATTGCTATGGCCCAAGCTGCGGCGGCGAGGTCCAGAGAGAAAGCCCAAATGGCAAAATTTAATTCTGCTGGCGACCGTGGAAAAGAAATTTCTCAGAAGATGCTGGATGGACGCGTCCGGACAGAAACCTGGGGTAATAAGCAGATGTTAGTTCATGGATCTGGTAATTTCGGAAGTCAGGGGAATGCGGCCACAAACTCGCAAATAGCTGCTAATAATTCTGCCGCTAGTTCTGCTCAAGCAA
>DLGL01000021.1:12607-21763 GCA_002482685.1 Bacteriovoracaceae bacterium UBA7695
AAGCAAGGGCAAATAGTCTTAAGGGTAACCAGGCAGGAGATTATGTGAAGGTAGGTGAAAGAGTCACTCAGGCCTACAGCGAGACCAGCTCTTCCCAATATTCAATGAATCTGAATTTCTCTATTCATGGAAAGAAATTCCACTTTAAAGGCCCCATTCAGTCCAACACCTTCACAAGACAATGCACCAAAGTGACTAATAGCAATTCGAATATGGGGATCGTTGATGATTGTAAGTACATCTTCGGCGGGAGAACTACTGACTACACTTCACAATTTCTAGAGCCTTACATCCGAAGTTACTTACAAAACAATCATTTCAAAATGAAAGCTCAGACCATATCTGCCGGCCTTGCTTCTAATGATCCTGAAAAGAAGCTCGAAGCCTATCTTTTGGCGATTGCTTATGGTTATCCAGCGGTTGAATCTATTGCTCCAGACTTAGCTTTGAAAGTTTTGGGTGTTAATGAAACGAAATCTGGACTTGCGGACCGTTTGTTTACAGCGATTTACTAATTAGTTCGCACAGTTTGTAATCGGAAAAGTGTCTTTATAGATATTACATTCCAGCATATATCCCCCGGGAGCTCCGCAGCCGGTAATATCAAAAACTTTTTCTGCAAATGGAGCGGTCTCTTCCCGCGCAAAGTTTGCGGTATAACTCGTTGGTGCTCCTTGGGCTATTGCATTTTGTCTGCACTGATCTGGTAATGTTGAATCTTTTTGACAGCCGGCCAAAAGCGTAGAGTTTGAGAAGATCGCCCGGATCGGGAAAACAACTTTGATATCCTTGCCGCCATAGTAAGTAGCGGCCTGGCCCGCCTTCTCATTTGCACCCTTACTAAAGGTTACTTCAATGAATGCGTAACCCACACCGTTTGCATCTATACCTGAATCGACAATATTACGTGAAGGCTCTCTTTGTTCATCACGACTAAGCATATGAATAGATTTAACATATACATTGTATTGCCTGAATTTTTCTCCAGTCTTCATAAAAGCTGGCTTGGACAAATCATTAGTTGTACGAACCTCTTTAAGATTATCCCCCGGTGCCATACCAATGAAAGTCGCTTCGCAGGCTTCAAGTTTTGATATCGTTTGAGAAATAAGGGTTCTCACCTCGGAGATTTCCGCAGTCATAATCACGGATTTCTGAGATTTTTGTTGTTGTTGCATGAAGTTTACAAAAGCTAGGGATGCCGCACTCATAAGAGCAATACCAATAAGGGCTTCTAACAATGTAAAACCGGCTTCTTTGAGCTGTCTCAAACTTTCTCCTTCTGCCAAAAAAATAAGCTACTTTTCATTATTGGCCCTCCTGATCCATAACCGAATTAAATTCCTGAACGAGATCTGTTTAAGTGTTCAAATGACAAAAACAGTAGAGATACCAGAGGCTTACAGGGGTATTTTGAGATTTAACAGGACTTATTAAGTCAAGTAATCTGCCCATCCCTACGATACTTGAGTTGAAGCGGATATTTATTCTAGGAGGTACGTATGTTGAACAAAACCAAAGCTTCTCTTTTCTGTCTCATGATTTCTGGCGCATGTATAGCTGAAACCCCGGCCCAGTGGGCCGCCCGTTGGCAAGGAATACAGAATGGTGTCACCATGAAAAACTACACTGGTGTACCAGCATGGAAAGGTGAAGTCTTAAGTCCGGCAACCCGAGATGCTCTTATCCAAAAAGTACAGGCCTTAACACCTGCTGAAGTCTGGACTGGACTCTCACTTAGAGACACAACTTCTCGTCCAGGTCAGACCATTACGGCCTATGGAACATGTTTGGGTTACGTGCAAGGCTCAGACCGCTTGTTCTTGATCTCCGGTCACTTCGGAACTCATGGACATTCAGGTTACCCTAAAAACCCTTCAAGTGGTGATTCTACTGGTTATTCCACAGCCTGTTTTAATGAGCACAATGTGACTGGTGTTTGTCGTTCAGGAAACTGGCAAGAGCAGATGAAGCAAACCCTTCTGCTGGCGATCAAAAACGATGCTTGTACTAATTATCCCAAGCTCGATATGAAAACTACTGCAGAGGTGAGTATTCTGGATTCCCAGGATATTTACTATGTTTCTCCGACTGATTACTGCGCCAACGGTAAACCACTTTGTGGGACTACCAGATTTGGTGACAAACAAGGTGACTATGAATCATTTAACCAGTTACCAGAAAAATTTTGTCGCGCCTCTTATGCTGTATTAGAGAAAAAGGTCGCGACGAGCATTGCTAAAGGTAACGGTGCTGCCCATGGTGGACAGTACATTACATGTGATCAGTTAACGGCCAAGAAAATTCAGTCAAATGTACTTCAGCAGGCCAAAAGTGTAATGAGTACTTTGAATGATCGATTCTATGTTCTGGAACTTCCGTTTTCTGGATATGATGAAGCCAAACTTATAGCAATGAAAGATGCTGAGCTGGCCCTATATCTTGCTTCAGTCAGTTCAAATCCTGATTTGATTCGTATTGATGAGGTCCGAAATCGGGCCATTGCTTTAAGCCCAGAAGTTAAAAGTCTCGGACAAGCTGAGTATGATAAATTACTTAATGCTCTTAAAGCAGCTATGGCACAAGGGGAGTTGAAACCTACTTACTCTCTTCAACAGGCGATTAGTTATATTGAAAATGGAAATAGATAGGTTTACTCGATGGTCGGATCCTTTAACTGGGGTCCGGCCTCTATAACAGGTTTTGAAACCGGATAGAGAGCGAAGAGGACATGATAAACTTCGCTCATTTCATCATCTGGTAGAAGTGCCATAAGATCATCCTGACACCGTCTTAAAACTTCTTTCGCTTTCGGTATGTTTTTCAGATTCACAGGAAGAGTTAGTGAGATCACATCTCGTAAATCAATCGGATCATTGTCCAGAGATTCACCGGCCAGATAGAGCATCTGCTTATGCATAATTCGCAAAGAGTTATTCGCAACATCGTCAGTGGTTTTAACGGCGTTATTCTGTAATGTCACAGTTTGGTCTGGATTTATGACAATAAGTTTTAAGTGCACAAGTCTTGATAAAGCAAGCTCGACTTCACTTGATGAAATTGACAATCTTTTTGCGATCCATAGGATATCTAATTTGAAATCTTTGGTTCGAATAAGAAATAATATAGCGTAGTGGTACCAGTCTTTAATAAACGCCATTTCATCTTCTTTTAAAAGACGATAGTCGTAGTTGCTGGATTTTGTTCTTGCTGAAAGCCTATCCAGAAGGTGGATGTTGTATTCTTTGAGAATATCTTTTCTCTCTTCGGGGGAAACAACGATATCGGTGACAAGCTTTTCGAGAGTCTCAACAGAGTAATCTGCCTTCCCTGATAAAAAAGATGAAAGTCCTCCCACACTGATGCCTAATTTTTTAGCATAGGCCCGCATTGAAAAAAGAGGATTTCTTTTTTTTACGGATGAAATATGGTTTTTCACCAGAACACGGATGTAGGATTGATCAATAAGATTTTTCATTATTTGCGATAGCTGCAGCAACCTAAGAAAAAGAGTTCATGCTGTATCGAATTCTTTAATCTACTTTTTCGAGTATCTATTTCGCTACATACGAAACCTAAAGCTTGCGTACTCATCATTTCGAGGTCAAAGCAATCAAAAGAACTATTTAAGTAATCAGGAGATAGAATTTTGGAAACCAATTGGCCCGCATCGTACCCATTTCCGCCCTTGCCGCCAGTGCCAACATCCGTTCCGTAATCTTGAGCGTAGGAAGCACTATGAATAGCTAGTAGGGTAAGTAAGCAATAAAAAAATGTTTTCATTCGATGTGTTATAGCAAATACTTCAATAAAATCAAACCGAAGTGTAAATTTAAGCGTTCTGGAATCTTGAACACTTAATAGTGAACCCGGATGTATAAAACTAAAGAGTTAGGGCCTCATTTGGGGCTCCAATCTCATTATTTTACTTAATACCGCTCTCCAATCCATAATAAATCCATGGAATTTTACCTTATAGCTGCTGACTCAGTAACTGATGGCTCCGGCTCCCATTTCCAGACTAATAGTCTCCTCTCAAAGGCCAGGAAGAAAGGGCTGCGAATTAAGGAGCTTGAAATCGTAAATCTTGCCAAACGCTGGGAAGATAAACTCAGTCCCAGTCAATTCAAAAGTGGTGCTGCGGTGATGGCCGCACTGAATAAAGCAAGAAAACTTGTGACCGATGATAAAGCAGATCTGGTCTTAATAAAGGGTCAGGATTTTCTTAAAACTGGATATGAAAGAGGTGAACGGGAAAAGTTTATGAAGCTTTACCGTAAAAAATTCACCCCGTTGGATGGTTACAATAAATTAGTTCCCCTCTTTTTAAAGCAGCATAACATCAGCGAGAAAGACTACTTCATCATCAGAGATGCATTGTTTGATAATTACAAGAGAACTTTCTTAAAGACTCATCCTGAGAGCGCTCTACCGCATGAAAAATGGTTTGAGCCTCTCACGAAATATTTTAGAGGGGTTGATTGTGCGAACCCAAACATAGATTATTCAGGCCAGCTTGTTTTGTCAGGAAAGCAGATGGCAGATGAATGAGGGATACCAAAGGCTCAGAGAATCAGCGTTTTAGGTAATGCCTTTACAAAACTTTCTGTGGATGGGTTTGAATCCCTTCCCAAAGTTGCGACCTATGCTCATCTAAAGCAGGTTTTTAAAAAAGCACAGGTTGAATCTGGTGTGGATGTTAAGAAGGCCATTCAAAGTGGGGTGGCGGCCCTTGATGTGTATACTTGCTACCCTGTCGTTCCCATGGGAATGCTTCTGGCCTCAGGTCTGGTCCAAGACTCTTCAAAGCTGATGGAATTCATAAGAAATCATGAGGTCACCGTCTCAGGGGGACTCAACCTCGCCCGTGCACCATGGAATCTCACTTCTTTTAACTCGATCATCGAAATGAGAAAACGCCTCATAAACTCAAAAAAATTACAGTACGGGATCGTTCACGGTAATGGTTCACTAGGGAATCAGCAAGGGATAACGATACTAGGAAAAACTAGTTCCTGACCATAGACAGGCACCCTACGAATGTTTAACCTTATATTATGAATAGATTATTTTTCGCTTTAGCTCTTACAGGTTCTGTATGGGCCCAGGACTTCACCCTTGATAAATCCACGGGGAAGCCGGTTCCAACTTATGTTGGTGAGCTTAAAGTGATGCGGGGAAAAGCCTTTAAAGTGAGCGATGGCAAAACAACCGCTATTAAGATTGGGGAACGGTTTCAAAAAAGCGATTCTATCACGACTAAAGATTCCGCATTTGTAAGGCTCGCCCTGGTGGATGATACAGTTCTGACCCTGGGCCCTAACTCTGAGATGAAATTTACTGAGTTTAGTTTCAAAAATAAAAATGACCGTGAAATGACTCTTGAACTTATCCGAGGCCAGTTGAGAAGCAAGGTTCAGAATAAGGCAAAAGAAAATCAGATTATTTATAAGACCACTCTGGCCGTGATGGGTGTGAGAGGGACAGAACTTTTTGTTAACCATCAAGTTCTCAATAATCTGGCAGTTTCTGAATTCTCCTTATCAGAAGGCCTGGCCGAGGTGACTGATGTTAATGGGCAAAAGCACCTATTATCGAAATCTGACCGTATTATTGTTGTTCAGGATTCAGCTACCAGTCATTTGGGATCTGAGAAAAAACAAATTAATGAAGAGTTGATGAAGGCACTCGACCAGGAAGAGTCGCTCATGCCGTATATTGAAATGATAACTCTTGATCACAATATCTTCAGCTGGCTCAATAAGCAGAAAGTCATAGTTCAGGACGGAAATAAGAAAGAAGAGTCATCTGTAGCACCCAACGAGGCTAGTCCGGGCTGGGAGCAGAATCTCCAGAAACTCAATGAGCAGTTGAAGCTAAATCAGAGAAGAAGATAGACCTTAGGTTTTCTTTCTGGATTTGAAAGCCGCTATTAACATGATAGCGGCAGCTGCAGTAACAGCGATATCGGCGATATTAAAAATTCCTGTTCTTAGATTTCCAATCCCCAGATTCAGAAAATCAGTAACACTTCCACGTCCAATACGGTCAATAAGGTTTCCAATACCTCCACCCAGCATAAGCGACATAGCAATGGTCTGATTAAGTGGGGCGCTCTTGTCTTTGATGAGATTATAGGCCAGGTAGGCGAGGAGAGCACCGACTAGCAGACTGAAAATGAGAAACCTCACATTTTCTGGAAGATCAGATCCTAGGCTTAGAAAAGCGCCGGTATTTTCTGAGTACTGAATCACAAAAAAATCATTTAAATACCTCAGCGTGCCTCTATTGACGAGGTTCTGTCGGGCTATGATTTTTGTAACCTGATCCAGAAGGACCGTGGTTGAAATGATAGAAAATATGATGATCAGGCGCTTTTTATTTGGAGTAGTCATGGGTGATATCTTATACGAACAAAGACGACTTCTCACCCATAAAATCAGGTATTAAGCTGACTTCTTGCCTGTCGAATGTTTTGACGGCCATGTAGAATCTTCTGGAGGTCCCCCTTTAGGCCGGGAATTTGAAATAATCGGTCCATGAAAAAACTATTACCTCTCATGCTGTTGACTGCATTTACTACTCTAGCTGTACAGGCTTCTCCAGAGGTTGTGGGGGATGATGCTTGTTTCATTGTCTCGGGTGCTAAGTGGGACCATAATAATGCCTTTTACCGGTTATCTATTTCTGAGAGAACAAATCGGATTCATTCATTTGCTGGATACTCATGCCGAGTCTTTGATTCTTATACGGCCCTTAAATCTCACCTTGCTACATCACGAATTGAAAAACACGCCCCAATTCTTGTGGTCCAGATGGCCCACGGAGGTTCCGGGGGAACAGCGCATATCAATTCAGGTCACATTTCTGGAGATCAGATTAATAAAGAACTTCGTGACCTGAGTGTAAACTACAAGGTCGCCTACCTTAATCAGTCTTGTTACGGCGGTGATCTTATTCCTAAAAAACTTAACTGGGATCAGGCAAACCCGACGTCACCAACTATTGACCGAACATGTGTCATGACTGATTCGGTTCCTGGAAGAGTGGCCTTTGCCCGTGATAATGTGCCTCGTTTTAAAGAAGATTACACTCTGGAAGATTCTTACACAAAAAATCCTACAGGACTCGTTTCCTCATCTGCCTGGTCAACAGTCAAGATGGGTGAGTTTCATTATGCTCAGTCTCAACTTCCGGGCTTTGCTCTGAGAAAGCCGGAGATTGCTCAAAAAATTTATCCACTAGTGTCTCGCTTTGTTCGCGGGCTGAATTCCATTATTGAAGAATACGGACCAAAGGATTCTCTCACAAAGACAATTACTAATAATGCGCTACTGGTTCTTGACCCAGCGGCTACGGATTCTGTTGTTAAAGGTCTACTAAAGGCTCCAAGAGGAAGTTCATTCCAGGCCTTAGAGCCCATCAGACAGGCGATCTTCTTTCCGCCAGTTTCTGAAAATGCCTGCACACTCGCTGTGAGAAAATTTATCGTATCTCAGTGGTACCTCGTATTCACAAACAACACTAGCGATCAGTGGGGTCAATTTCAGGCAAACTTAAAAGAACAGTTAAAAGATTATCCAGGAGTGGCAGACTCTTGCAGTGATGTAGGACAAAGTAATAAAAGCATTTCTGATTGGTCAGCTTGGGTGAGTGAGCATTCTCCAATTGGTGAGATCATGAAAGAGAAAACCAGTGCTATAGCTTCAATTGAGTTAAAATCTGGAAGCTACATCCGTGAAATAACTTTTGAAGAATCTCTTTCAAAAGCCAACACGATCTTAAGTATTATCGGTCGCGAAATTCTTCCAGAAGAAAGTGCAAATATGGATCTTGGTTCATTCAAATCACTAGTAGGGTATCCAAATCTGCGTGTTCATGGTGCGACAGGAAATGTTATGCCGGCCTTCAACCTGGCCAGCTTTAATATGCCTGAATATACCAATAGTCTTGATGAGCGCCGCAGAAATGCCTGCCGTAACATCCAGTTAAAAGCGTGGTAATTTAAAGGGTCTTGGGATTATAATAGTGGCATGAAAAAGACAATTTTGAGTGGCAGCACAGTTACTGGAGACCTTACTTTAGGCAATTATATTGGTGCGATTAATAACTGGAAGCAGCTCCAGGACCAGTATGATTGCTTGTATTTTCTTGCCGATCTTCACGCTCTCACTGTTTTTCAGGATCCCAAAATTTTAAAAGAAAGAACCTATAGTTTTTTTGCTCAGTACCTGGCCCTGGGCCTTGATCCTAAAAAAAATATTATCTTTGTTCAGTCTCAGGTCCATGAACATACTGAACTCGCATGGATTCTTACTTGCCTTACACCAATGGGGTATTTGAACCGGATGACTCAGTTCAAAGAAAAATCAGAAAAACACGTTAAAAATATCAATGCTGGTCTTTATACTTATCCCGTACTAATGGCCGCAGATATTCTTTTGTACCAGGCCGATATGGTTCCGGTAGGTGAGGACCAACGTCAGCACTTAGAACTTTGTCGTGATATTGTGGGCTTTTTTGAAAACCGTTACGGCCCAGGCCTTTTCAAGATGCCTGAAGCCTACGTAGGTAAGATGGGTGCAAGGATCATGTCCCTGCAAGAGCCGGATAAAAAAATGTCCAAGTCTGATGAGAATGATAAAAACTTTGTTTCAATTATTGATGATTTAAAAAAGATAGAGAAAAAAATTAAATCTGCAGCTACCGATTCCGGGACTGAGATTAAATATGATCCAGAAAATAAAGCAGGACTATCAAACCTCATGACCATCTATTCAGTTCTCAGTGGAAAAACCATTGAGCAATTAGAAAAAGACTATGAAGGAAAGATGTATGGACACCTTAAAGTCGATTTAGCAGAAATTGTTATTAATACCTTGAAGCCGGTTAAAGAGAAGTATGATGATCTGATGAAAAATAAAGATTATCTGGATGAATTAATGTTATCCGGCCGCGACCGCGCCAGAGAGCGCTCTCAATTGACACTCAAAAATGTCTATGATGCAGTCGGATTAATTAGAAATTAAAGAATAAAACGTGATCTCTCTTCAGGGGTGGGCAGACGGCAAGTTTCACGTTTCCCAAAGAGTCTATAGCGGTTTTCTGCGACTAAGTTATAACCTTTATTTAAAATACCTTCTGGAATGTGACCTA
>DLGL01000045.1:0-16319 GCA_002482685.1 Bacteriovoracaceae bacterium UBA7695
TAAGATGCTTTATAACAAAGAATCTAATAAAGACGATGAATCAGAGAAGAAATAATGACGATTACTTTTTTTTTAGTTCTTTTTTCATGTCAAGTTTTTGCTTTAACAGAACAAGAAGTAGCAAAATCTGTACTTACTAATTTTCCTTTAATTCAAGAAGCTGAGCTAAAGGCGAAGTCTGCTAGCGGAGAATTAACTTCAGCGGAAGGAGCCTTTGACCATAAACTCATTTTTAAATCCAGAAATCGAATTGAAGAAAAGTATGATAATCAATATTTTGAAACAACCTTAGAAAGACAGACAGGTTTTGGGGGAACAAGACTGGTTGCTGGTCATAGACAGGGATTAGGCCATTTTCCAGAATACGATGGCAAATACAGAACTTCCGGTGCGGGAGAAATTTTCGCAGGATTATCATTTCCCATCTTAAGAAACCTGAAAACGGATGAGTTTAGAACTAATGTCAAAATTAAACAGATCGAAAAGAAGCAAGCCGAACTAGAGTCTCATTTGAAGAAAATGATCTACCTACATAAAGCTCTCACACTTTACTACAAGTGGATTCTTGAAACTCAGAAGTTGAATATAAATAGAAGTATCTTTGAGCTGGCAAAAAAACGTCATGATATGATCGAAAGGAAGTTCAAGGCAGGAGATATTGAAGGGGTTAAAGTTACCGATAATCAAAGAGCAATAGATAAGCGCAGTGGAGATATTGTAAAAAATGAAATTGAGTTAAATAAGATTCGTACTGAGCTTTCTGTATATTTGCGTGATGAGAAAGGAATCCCTGTGCCTATCCCATTGGAATCTAGTCCTGAATTTATCCTGCAAAAAAAAGAATCGTCGGTACTTGCCACCAATATATCTTTAAACCCACAGATCAAAATACTTGAATTAGAAAGAGAAAAACTAAAACTTGAATCTGTTTTTTTTGATCAATCAAAGCTTCCTGGATTAAATTTAGAACTTTTAGGCGCGAAAGAATTGTCTCCGAATGATCCTTATGATCCAGAAAGACTTCAGGTTGCTGTAAAGTTTGATTTTCCTCTTGAGAATAGAAAAGCTGAAGGTAAGAGTGTTTCATATAGCTACAAAGTATTGGCCATCGAAAAAAATAGGCAATTTCTTGAGTCGGAACTCTCGCAGCAATTAATCTTTTTCATACAAGCCAGTTTTGATTCAAAAACGAGATGGGAGATTACGACTAAGGAGTTTGAAGGATCTCAAAAGATGGCCGAAGCAGAAAAAAGACGATGGGCTCAAGGAGCATCCGATCTTTTTATCGTTAATCTCAGAGAGCAGGATGTCGCAGATGTAGATATAAGAAGATGGACGGCGCTATATGATTATCACCAATATCACTTAGATGCTCGTCTATTTTCTGGCAAGATTCTTGACGAGTATTAGCTCTTTCTTCCTGAAATTTTCAAAAAAAGATGGTGCCCGGGAAGGGACTCGAACCCCCACGATTATTAGTCGGGAGATTTTGAATCTCCTATGTCTACCATTTCATCACCCGGGCATGTAGATCGATGTCAAATTCTAATGATTTGAGGTAATGGTGTCAATCGAACGCTGAGCACAATTTAACGATTTTATCTGAGCTTGATCATCTCAAGAGACTCCTTAATGGAAAATCTCATATAGTTTGGCCCGAGGTGTTTTTTGAGTTCTTGGTTTGAAATTAAACAGGAAAACTTCAAGTAATCCAACAGATAGTCCGGGACGTCGATATTAAACTTTTTCAAGATACTGTTCAGACCACCTGCAAGAACCATGGGAAAGGGAACGCCCGTTGTTCCTACAACACCCAGTGCCTCTCTTAAGGCTATAAAAGCGTCCCCAGCAACGTTGTAGGTTCCAGTTGGGACATTGTTCAAGACCTTATACAAAACTTGCGCCATATCGAATTCATGGATGAATTGGAAAAATGGATTGTAATCGGCAGGGCTTAAGGCCACGGGCCCTGCAAGAAATCTTGTCATGGCATTTTGTATTTGGGATCCAATGATATTGCAGGGTCTCAAAACAACAGTCGAAATGCTATTTTGATTTTTCCACATCCAATTCGTGCAGATTTGATCCATCTCAACTACGTCACGCAATTCCGGATGCCTTAGACTCGCGCGCAGAGGAGCGTCCTCATTGATGAAAATGGAGTTATCCGGGAGAGCGCCATAAACGTGAAAGGTTGAAAGTATGATAACTTTTTTCACACCTGATCTTTCACACAACTCCAAAATCCGATTGGTACCCATGACGGAGAGCTCAATTCTTTTAGCAAGGACATTGTGCGTATTGGAGGAGTGGCTTATGCGACCCAAATGATAAACGGTATTAAACTCATGGCTTCTGAAAAGATTTTCAAAATTACCGCGGGAGTATTTTAACTCCATTGTGGTTAATCCCTTAAGCGGAGGGACCTTGGCGGTACCTCGTGAATCAATTCCTACAATTTCCCAGTCTGGGTGCTCAGTCAGAATGAGTCTTGCAGTCATTTGGGCCAAACCGCCGGCAATGCCTATAATGAGAATTTTTTGTTTTTCACTCATGGTGTTTTTTATTCCGGAATTCTTTAATGAGGTACTTTGATACTGGCTTTCTAATGGAGTCGAAAAAAGGACGTCGGTTCGCTAGACCGTGGATGATCATGCGCTTAATGGTGTTTTCAATATGAAAGACATTCTCTTTTATATCTTTGTCAGAAGATTCGGAATTCATGTGCTCAGGAATTGAGATTTCTTTTCCAATATAAATATCTATCGGCGAAGGTAAGGGGATAAGGTTCGCTGAGATAGGCATTGAAGGTAGTTTAAAAAATGAAGCGAGTTTTTTAGCGTGAAAAACTAAAGGAAACATTTCCTCGGCACCGATAACACACACAGGTAGAATAGGTGTTTTCTTTTGAAGGGCTATTCTATAGAAGCCCTGTGAAAAGGAACTTAGTTTGTAGTAGTCAGGAGTATTCTTTGAAACTCCTCTCACGCCTTCTGGAAAAACCAGTATCGATTCGCCATGATCTATTAAGTATTCACAGTTCGCACGGTCTCCCAGAATGGATCCTGTCTGAGCGGTGAGATCTCCCAAAAAAGGAAGTTGCGCCATAAACCTTTCAATCATTGCCCGTAAAATTCTGGGTGGTTGAATATCTATGGCCAAAGCTATAGTCAGTAGCATTCCATCGATAGGAAGCTGACCCGTGTGATTACTGACGATAATATAGGGCTTGTTCTCAATATTTTCCTGTCCAAAAACCCTGACCCTAAAATAAGAGCGATACAGGGGCATGAGTTTTCTCAAGGTGCCTTCACACAAATCCAGGTTGAAACCCCAGGGATCTTTATAGTTCTTATAGCGTTCACGCAATAATGCAAATGATTCAGTAATCTTCTGATCGTCTTCAGGGGATAAAAACCAATGATGGGATTCTTTTAGCATAGTCCTTATCTTAACTCGGGAGTTTGGATAGCTCTAGGATGAAAAAGGCTCCACTTGAATGACAAAAAAGATCAGGTTTGGATTTGCCGCATGACGAAGGTTACGATGGCCTGCTCTACTGCGGGTAGACCATCACCTTTTTCGGCCGACGCAAAGTGAATTTGCTTAACCCATTTACAGCTTTTGTAGATGTCAGGCATGAGATTTTTTAATTTACTGCGTTCGGACTGAGTCTTAAGTTTATCGACTTTGTTGAAGATGACATAAGTCTCCAGATCAAAAACTTTTATGTAGTCCTGAAAATCAAGATCTGGATCTTGTAGGGGATGGCGGGCGTCCTGGATATTTAAGAGGAGGACCTTCTCACTGCAGAGACGAAAAAACGTATCAAGAAGGTTTTGCCAATTTTGAGACATTTCCTTCGATACGTCTGCATGGCCATAGCCGGGAACATCAAAAAGATAAAAAGTTTCTTCCGTTTTAGTTTCTCGATTCACAACCACAAACTGGAAAATATTGATTTGGCGTGTGCGCCCCGGAGTTTTAGATACCCGTGCGGTGCTTTTTCCAAATAGAGAATTGATGAGAGAGGATTTTCCAACATTGGAGCGTCCAATGAAGGCAACTCCGCTAATGAAGTGGTGTTCATTTAACCAGGATGTGAGCTGATCAATGGTGTCGATTCCCATTAGAAACTCTGATTTTCCTTTCTGAATATTCATGAACTGTTTCCCTAAAAATGCTTATCAATTGAGGTCAGTATAGCAGATATGGGGGGCGTGAGTCTTTCAAAATAAAGGAGTTTCAATGTATCAACGTAAATTAATGGATCAGCAAATTCATACTTCTGGTCTCAGAATAGGTGACAGCTGCAGCATTTATCCCTTCCATGGACGAAAAAAAGCTTTTACTTTAAAAAGTAAAATGATCGATCTTGTGTCCCTGCATTACCGTCCTGAAAATCTCTCTATGAGCTATGTAGAGTTGCCTAAAAGTGAAACTGAGCAGTTTCATTACCGTCTGGAATTAGAAACCAGTTCTGACAATGAGGGCAGGTTTGTTTTGAGAACTCTTAAAGGCCGGGCGTTCTGGTTAAATGGTCTTGCCGCAAGAGAAGCCTTTGTCGAAAGACTGGATCGACTTTTCATCGATGATAATAAAATTAACTTTGCGCCATTTGATTTAAGGGAGCTGACTCTTAGACAAACAGAACATGCGGTTTTAATGGAGCAAAATTTGCTTGAGTCGGATTTGAAAATACTCATCTCGGGTGAAACTGGAACAGGTAAGAGTCATCTTGCACAGAAAATTCATGAGAAGAGTGGCAGAGGAGGGGAGTTCGTTGCTATCAACTTGTCTTCTTTTAATCCTCAATTAATTGAGTCTGAATTATTTGGACATAAAAAAGGATCTTTTACCGGAGCCATTTCTGATAAGATAGGTGCATTCTCTATGGCCCAAAATGGAACTCTTTTCTTAGATGAAATTGACTCCCTTCCCTTGGACCTGCAAACAAAACTTTTGACATTTATCGATAATAAAAAATTTCGCCGTGTGGGAGACACACGTGAGGAGAGCATCAGGACCCGGCTTCTTTTTGCTTCTGGTAGACCGCTGGAGTTACTAGTTGAGCAGGGACTTTTCAGAAGGGATCTTTTTTACCGGTTAAAATCAGGCCATAGTGTAGATCTCGTCAGCTTGAGAAATGATGTGGGAAGAGTAAAGTCACTTTGTCAGATCTTTGCCATGGAAAATAACGTTACTCTGTCTAATCGCTTGATCGATTTTTATCAGACTCTTCCCTGGCCTGGGAATCTTAGGCAAATACTAGGTCATCTTGAAAAGAAAAAAATACTCTGTCGTTCTTCAAAACTTGATTTTGACTTCATGGATGAAGAGCTTCTCCTTCAAAGTTCTGACCTCATGAGCTTAAAAGAAACAGAAGAGATCGTTCCTATGGAGCAGTTTAAAGCGAGTTACATTAAAAAAGCTTTGAGTATGTGCGAGGGAAATATCTCAATGGCGGCCAGGAAACTTCAATTGAATGAAAAAACTATCAGAGCGTCTCTAATGAAAGATTAATTGGCGAGGATGTAAGTGAGCTTCATATCTAAGACTTCACCTTCAATTTTATTGTTGATCATGAAGTCAGAGATTTCCATAATCATTTTTTTACGGAGAATTTCCTTTCCTTCTTCTTCAAGAGGAAAGTCCGCCACCATGGGTTCAACGTTAAGTATGAGATGGTCTCTGAGTTGAAACTCGAGCTTCTCTAGCTTCATTCTGGCAAGGCGATTAGAAACAGTCGTGCTAAAGTCTACGTCAATGGAACGAAGCTCGCCCACATTTGAGAAGTATACTGGAAGTCTTAGGTTGGTTATATCAAAATGGCGCGCTTGCTTTTTGTAATAAGCGGGGCGCTCATACCCAACTTCTTCTTCAATACTGGCCGGAGTCCTTCCATCTTGTTTATGTTGCGCAAGTATTCTGTTTCCTGAGAAGACCATACTGATTCCCGAGAGAACAGAGGCGGCAGAAAAACTTAGAAGCACAAGAGTCTGGGCAGTGGAGAGGCCTTTAAGCCACTGTCCCATCATGAGAAAAGGTGTGAGTATTAACGTTTTAAGTTGTGAAGCTTTGGCACTACTCTGAGAAGTGTATTGGGCCATAGCAAGTTTATGAGTTTCTTTGAGTTTAGACTTGATATCAAAACCAGTGATCAGAACTTTAATTTTGGCCAATAGACCAGGGAAGCTTCTTATCATTAACTTAGGAAGATTTTTAACCCATGTGATGGCAAAAGCGATCATGGCCTGAATACGGAGAAAAAAGGCCAGGAGTTTGGGAGGTATGATTTTGAGAATTAAACGTGTCATCAACTGACCCAATTGGCCCAGTAGTTTATTGATGAATGTTTCAAGTTTTTCAATTAATCCCATTACATCTCCTATCGGCAGATTTTGATTTTTACTAAATAAAGAGTCTTTTGGTCGGGAATGGGCATATCTTTCCCTAAGGGGGGCAGAGATATCAACCAGATGCACTGGCAATCCGATGAGTGATTCAGCAGGGATTGAACTCCCAAAGGATTTTAAAGATGATTACTTTTAAAAAAATATCATGCCTCACTTTATTGATCACTTCTGTAAGTTGCACACAGATGTTATCGCAGAGAAGTTATCTCACCGAAATGGAGCACGACGATTCTACATTTTTTAACCCGCGACAGGACTTCCCCGTAGTGAATGGTGATACTGGGAGGGATTACGAGACGGCATCTAACCGTCGTGCCAGGACTCCAAGCTCGGAGCAAGATATTATTGAAGATCAAAATAAAAGATTTCTCAGACAAGAACTCAAGCACCTTGAGGCAAGACAAAACGAAGAGAGCGCAGCTTTATATGAAAAATATAAACGACACCTTTCAACAACTTCAGAGCGAATTTATTTTTTAAAACTTTCATCTTACGAGCGAAAAGAATACCTATCGACACGTGGGTTTATGAACACAGAAAGGGCTTTGGTTGAGCATCCTGCAGACCGATTTGGGGTGAGACAGTCAGACCTGGCCGCAGGCATGAATAAATCAGATGTTGTGAATGGTTGGGGTCGACCTAATCGAGTTGAAGTGGCCGGCAACCCATCATTTGAGAATGAAAGATGGCTCTACAACGTCAATGGCGCAACGAAGTATATCTATTTTGAATCTGGTCGTGTTGAAGGCTGGGAGTAGCTCTCTCCAATACCAACTAGTTAGCTTTCAGCGAGGAGGAAAAACGTGCAATTTTCTCCCTTCCAAGGTAATTTATCCTCTACCTAAAAACTTAGTTTTTAAGCCTTTTAGAAGGGGTTCTTATGGATTTTACCTTAGAGTTTGAAAAGCCTGTTTCTGAACTCGAAAATCAAATTCGGATTTTAAAAGAAACGTCTCATTCTCCCAATATTGATATCTCTCACGAGATTGAGGCCCTTCAAAGCAAAGTTAATAAAATGCTTGAAGAGATCTTTTCAAAACTCTCTCCATGGGAGCGCACTCAGCTTTCCCGTCACCCCCAAAGACCACATGCTCTGGATTACATCGACCGAATCGTCACAGATTTTCATGAAGTTCATGGAGACCGCAGATTTTCTGATGATCCTTCAATGGTGACGGGATTTGGATTTATCGACGGAAAAAAAGTGGCCGTCATTGGTATTGAGAAAGGTAGAAAAACTCAGGATAAAATCAAAAGAAACTTTGGGATGGCCAATCCTGAAGGATATAGAAAAGCTTTGCGGGTCATGAATCTCGCTTCGCAGTTTCAAATTCCTGTGATTACTTTCGTTGATACTCCGGGTGCCTATCCTGGTATCGGTGCAGAGGAGCGAGGGCAGGCCCTGGCGATCGCTGAAAATTTAGAAGAAATGTTTAATGTTAAGGCACCCATTATTTCTGTGATCATCGGTGAGGGTGGGTCTGGAGGAGCTTTAGGTATTGCGATTGCCGATAAAGTTTTTATGATGGAGTATTCCGTTTACTCAGTCATCTCCCCCGAGTCATGCGCTTCAATCCTTTGGTCCGACCCGAAAATGGCGGAGACTGCAGCGAACTCACTGCAACTATCACCTAATAAAGCCTTCGATCTCAAAGTAATAGATGGAATTATCAAAGAACCTGCGGGAGGGGCACACCGTTATCCCGATCAGGCGATTCAAAAAGTTAAAGAAACGATTGTCCAGAATCTGGCCGCTCTTTCGGCCCAGGACTTAGACCTCATGATGCAAATGAGATTTGAAAAATTCCGACAGATGGGAAATTCAACACTAATGATCGACAACTCAGAAGAAACGAAAGGTTAATTATGTCTGTCTATTCAATGACTGGATTTGGTAAAGGTGAGGCTATGGGAAGCAGCTTCACACTCACAACTGAAATTAAAACTGTAAATAATCGGTTTAAAGATTTTAAGTTTCGTATGAGTCATGTTTTTAATCCTATTGAAATTGAGCTTCGCTCAAAACTAGAAAATGAATTTAAGCGGGGAAGTTTTGATATCAGTGTTAGTTATAAAAAAAATGAAAAGCCAGTTGCTGAATTTCATGTTGATCCAAAAAAAGTAGCCGCATTTTTAGATTTAATGAAGCCCGTGTTTGATGATAAAAAGATTGCCTTTCAGGTCTCCCCTGTAGAGTTTCTAAGAAGCGATTTTTATAAAGAAGAAGATTCTGATCGCGAAGAAGAGATGACTGGTCTTGCCCGGACTTCTTTTGAGCAGGCCATGGCGGCACTTAAGGCCTCCCGGAGTTCTGAGGGCAAGAAGCTTGTCTCCAAATTACTCGAGCACCTTGGGGTTTACGAAACTTGTCTGGTTGAAGTAGAGAAACTTAAAAATCTCTACCCAGAAATGATCAAGGATAAGTTAACTCAGAAAATGGCGGAAAAACTCAAGGACATAAAGGTTGATGAGTCCCGATTTTTACAGGAAGTGGTCTATTATTTAGAGAAGTTAGAAATAGAAGAGGAAATCACTCGGGCGCGGATCCATTTGGGCAAACTAAAGTCAGTGCTGAATTCAAATGGGGAAATTGGCCGTCAAATTGATTTCCTGCTTCAGGAACTAGGGCGCGAAACCAATACGATGGGATCAAAATCTGCCCATCCAGATATTTCATCAAATGTTGTAGAGATGAAAGTACAATTAGAGAAAATACGCGAACAGGCCCTTAATTTGGAATAAGTATGTCCGGTAAGATCATCGTTATTTGTGCGCCTTCAGGCACAGGTAAGTCGACATTAATAAATCGTTTAAAATCGGATTTTCCTGATCTCAGGTGGTCTGTATCAAGTACAACCAGACCTAGAAGAGAAAATGAAGTTCACGGAAGAGACTACTTTTTTATCTCGGTAAATGAATTTGAAAAACATATCGCTGATGGAAATTTTATCGAGTGGTTTAAGGTTCATAATGATTACAAAGGTACTTCGAAAGTTTTTGTCGATGAAGGTCTGAATAAGGGATGGTCAATGTTGTTTGATGTGGATGTTCAGGGAGTCGATGCCCTGAAAAAAATCTACGGAGCTGAGGCAAAGGTTATTTTTATAGAACCTCCTACGATTGAGGAACTAGAGAAAAGACTCAGAGATAGAAATACCGATTCTGAGGAGCAGATTCAACTTAGGATTGAGAATGCAAAAAAAGAACTCGCCCGAAAAAATGATTTTGACCACCTTATACTGAATGATGATGTTGAAAAAGCGTATGTTAAATTAAAAGAAGCTGTTGAAAGGATTTTGAAATAGATGTTTGCTGAAAGAATTGATTTTTCACATGAAGCTAACCTGACCATTGATGAACTGATCAAGCGGGCAGAAGTTCTGCTGCCAGAAACTGATTTGAATATCCTTCGCAAGTGCTATGAGTTTTCTGAAAAAATGCACATCACTCAAAAGCGCTCATCTGGTGAGCCATACATCATCCATCCATTAAACGTCGCAGCTACTCTTATTAAGCTTAAGATGGATCTCGATTCCATTATGGCGGGCCTTCTTCATGATACGGTCGAAGATTGTGATGTTTCACCGGAAGAGATTAGTAAGCTATTTGGACAGAACGTTGCTCAGATTGTAGTTGGCTGTACCAAAATTTCAAAAATTAAGTTTAAAACTAAAGAAGAATCTCAGGCAGAAAACTTCCGTAAAATGGTTGTGGCCATGGCCCAGGATCTTCGGGTGATTATTGTTAAGCTTGCAGACCGCATGCATAACATGAGAACTCTTCAGTATGTTTCCAAAGAAAAGCAAATGGGTAAGGCCCAGGAGACTTTGGATATTTATGTTCCTCTTGCCAGTCGGCTTGGTATTAACTCAGTTAAAGCTGATCTTGAGGATCTGTGTCTGCGCTATCTGCATCCGGATATTTATTACCGACTCGCTGAAAAAATCGCGATGAAAAAACGCGAACGCGAATCTTACATTGAAGAGACGCTAAATCTTGTTGAAGAGAAGATGCTTGAGTACTCGGTAACTGGTGAAGTGACCGGGCGACCTAAGCATTTTTATTCTATCTATAAAAAAATGCAGCAGCGGGGGGTGGATTTTGAACAGATTCAGGACTTACTCGCGTTCCGTATTTTAATTAACAACATCACAGAATGTTACAAAGTTTTAGGGATTATTCACTCGGCTTTCACCCCTGTGCCCGGTCGGTTCAAAGATTATATCGCCATCCCCAAAGTGAATAACTATCAGTCCCTGCATACAACCGTCATTGGGCCTAAGGCCGAGCGTATTGAAATTCAGATCCGTACCTTTGAGATGCACGAGGTAGCAGAACGCGGGGTAGCAGCTCACTGGAAATATAAGCAGCGTCACTCTGGTGGAGATGCTTCAGGTAATAAACTTAAGTGGGTTGAAGAGCTCATGGAGTTTAACCAAAGTGTAACCAGCTCCTCGGAATTCATGGATGCCGTTAAAAATGATCTTGATGTCGGTGGCGTATTTATCTTTACTCCTACTGGGGACGTTAAAGAGTTACGTTATGGTGCGACTCCGCTTGATTTTGCTTATGCCGTTCACACAGAAGTTGGTAACAAAACTGTGGGGGCCAAAGTTAACGGAAAAATGGTTCCACTAAAGTACCGTCTTAAATCCGGTGATACAGTTGAAATTCTCACTTCTAAAACCCAGACTCCATCCAAAGACTGGTTGAAAATATGTAAAACATCACGGGCGATATCTAAGATTAAACAGTATCTGATGAAAATTGAGCGTGATGAGCACATGATTACAGGAGAAAATCTCCTTGAGAAGGCACTTAAGAGATTTGATACCTCTATTAAATCCGTTGATAAGAAAAATGAATTTAAGCACATCCTTGAGCGCCAGCACTATAAAACGTTGGAAGAACTTTTCGTTAATATTGGATCGGGAAGTCTGCTAATAAAAGATGTCCTAGTATCGATTCCTTCTGTCGCATTTTCTGAGACCGATGAATTAGAATTCAAAGATGAAGATAAAGATAAAGATCTGGAAAGCTACTACAAGAAGGTCACTAAAACGGCCCGTAAAAGTACTAGTAAAGACAACGCCATCATTGTGGACGGTTTAGATGACATCGTTGTTAAGATGGGTCGTTGTTGTAATCCGATTCCAGGAGATCCCATCGCTGGAGTGATTACTCGCGGTAGGGGCATTACAGTTCATACTGTTGGTTGCCCACGGATAGCCGAGATGGAAAAAAATCGTGGTCTCCACGTAGAATGGAATAAGCATTACACCTTCGCACATCCGGTAAACATCAAAGTGACAACTCACGATAAGCCAGGAATTCTCTCTAAGATCTCGAAATCTATCAACAATGCTGGGATTAACATCCGATCTGCTATTGCCCGCTCTATGCCTGACCAAAAAGGTAATTTCATTTTCGAGATTGAGGTGAAGGATTACTCTGAACTTTTGAAAACCATTTCATCGATTGAGCAGATGGAAGAAGTTATTTCAGTTAACCGCGCTTAGCACACATTCTTTTGACTTAAATACCGGCCTCCCTATAAAATTTAGAGATGAATAAATTAATTATCCTCGTTTGTCTTACGATGTCTTTTTCTCTTTTTAGTCAGGATGATACGGCCATTGAAGAAGTTTCTGTCGATCAGGAATTAAGCGAACTTGATACAAATTCAACTGAACCTACAAAATCAGAATTTGTCGCTGAAAAGCCAGAGGAAGTTGAACAAACGGCGGATGTTCCTGAAGTAGCTCCAGTTCCTAAAGAAGAATTTATCCCGCCCGCAACTCCTGAAGCTGCGGAAAAAATGGCGATCCAGAATATTGAGACAGAAGTCGAAGAAAAAAAGAAATTTAACCCCTATAAAAGCCACTGGTTCTCTACCTTCGGATTTGAAGCGATGGAATACGCCGTTCCTTACTCTTTTGTTGGAGAGAAGGAAAAATTTAGTGAAGAAAAACGTTCCATGTATGGTGGACGCCTTGGTTTGGGTGGAGAGTTATATCTGGGGGCAGGATTTATGACCTCTACCAGAGTTGAAGGTTTCTACATGGGAACCCTTTTTGAGAAAGCTAAGACTGCTGATCCAAATTTGCCTGAAGAAGATATCGCGACTACAAAAAACACGGGGCAGATTTATGGAGCCGATATTGTTCAGACGTTAAGCTTTATCTGGGATATCAAAGTTAAAAATCCTTTTATGGACACCTATTCCCGTCTTACGCTTGAGCCTTTTGTTGAGGCCGGTATAGGAAAGGCCTGGGCCTATAATCAAAAAGAGTTTGATTATGATACGAACCCATCTGGTGGCGGTGATAAAGAAGAGTATGATCAGTCGTTTAGCGATGAGCTGACCAATGCCAAAGTAGGTGCAGGCTTTAACCTGACTTCAAGTGAGGGCTTTTTTCTGTATCTCAAAGCTACACAAAACCGCTACGACATTACGAATCGCCGTACAAAGGGTTATTTTTATAGAAACGGTGACAGTCCTGCAGATGTGGATCAGTCTAACGTAAGTACAAAAATAGACCCGGTTATGATATACTCCCTGGGCGGAGGCTATAAGTTTTGAAATATCTGTTTGCTCTATTGATGGTTCTATCTTTAGTCTCTTGTAGAGAAGAAGAAGCTGCTTGGGATAATTTATCTAATGCAGAAAGAGAAGCCCTAAGACAAAGAGCAACGAGTAAGTGCCTGGCCGATGAGCTGGCCGATATCAAAGATATTATTTCCCGCTCTACCAATCTGACCGAAGATTATGAGCGCCGTGACACCTGGGAAATCACTAATACTAAAAATGATGTTTCAGTATCAGTTAATAAAATTCATGTCTGGAAGACGACGGCAACTGATGTCTATTTTCTTTACCGTCAATCGGATTCATCAGGGGATTTTAGTAAGTTTATAAAGGTTAACATCGCTCGCAACAAAGAGCATTTTGAAGATTTAAGAAGAAAGAAGTGTGCAGTCTCTGAAACTGATTCAGCTCAATTTACGAGTGCTACCTTATCAAGTTCAGTTATGACGGGGTCCGTGAAATATGCCAGAGTTCCTGTCGACAACAGTACGTATTCAGTTCTCACAACGACTCACACTTACAGCAGTGAGTTTCCTGCGATATTTGGGCTACTTTCTAAGTCCAGGGTTAAAAAAACATACAATAAAGAAGATGATGTACTGAAGGATACCGAGACTTACAAATGGGCCATCAAGCGTGTTTCAGACATTGCTAACAATGATCTTGAGCAGGATTATACTCATCCAACATTTACTAACCCACGGTTCTGTGTCGCTACCTTTACGCCTGCCGTAGTCGGGCCACCGGCCGAAGTTGCCAAGTATCCACTTCCTACAGTGGAAGCTTCTCTTAATTGCCAAAGTTCGACAACGGCTTCTGCGCCGGATGCTGATGGGGATGGAGTTTCTGATTTTGCGGCAGCGGAACTAGTTCTTTAAGTTTTAATCTTCTTCTGAGACTACGTTTTCTCTCAAAACTTTCATAAGAAAAAAAGTTCTGGCGATTTTTACGGCTTCTTTGAGGAGCTTTTTAACATCATTCCAGCTAGTGAAAGAAGTAGTCACACTATCAAAATAAAATTCTGGCTTATCACCTTTCATGTAATGAGAAATGATGAGTTTAATTCGCATGATGTGATAGTCACTGGAAATAATCAGAACATTTTTGAATTCAGAATTTTGTTTCAAAAATTGAACCGTTTCCCGTACATTCTCAAAAGTATTTTTAGATTCGTAATCAAGATCAACCTGCATTCCCAGATTATTCACGGCCACACCAGTGTGGGGCTCAGCTTGTTTTTCAATCAGCGTCTGAAATGAGTTTGCAGCGTAAACTCCTGAGATAAAGAGCTTAGAGGAGGGGTTTTTTTTCAATAATTCAAGAGCGTGAGAAATTCGTCCTTTATCACCAGTAAAAACAGCAATTGCATCAGGGGATTTCTGGAAGAAGGCACCCGCGGCCCGTCCTTTCTGCATCTTTGCGTAGATAGGGATATAAATAATAAAACTGATGATAATGGCAGTGCTCAATACAAACAGAAATGCACCACTTGTGAGCAAGCGGCGCAATCTGGTTGTTTTAGTCTCGAAAGTGTATTTTTTTCCGAACATATTATTTAGCTGCAATGACCTCAACTTCAACAACTGCACCTTTTGGCAAGGCTGCAACTTGAACAGTTGAGCGTGCTGGGAAGGGAGCTGTGAAGAATTTCGTATAGGCTTCGTTAACTTTACCAAACTGGGCAAGGTCAGTCATAAAGACCGTAGTCTTGATGATATTTGATCGAGTGAGGTCTTGAGACTGAAGTAGCCCATCAATATTTTTCATCACGTTTTCAAGTTGAGCATCAAAGCCTTCTGCCATTTCACCAGTCTTCGCATCCAGACCGATTTGGCCTGAAAAATAGTACACACCATTATGAAACACACCCTGAGAGTAAGTACCAACAGCCGCTGGTGCTTTATCTGTACTAATGATTTTTTTTTCGAAACTCATCGTTATCTCCTATTGCTTAGCAATTTGTTTGTGAGCTTTAATTTCCTGAGAAATAAGAGCTGTGAGGTGACTCATATTTACAATTTCATCTACAGTTGATGTTCGTTGAACAATATTAATTGCGTGGCGAAGTGGTAGAAGAATTGGACCAATCGGAGTTGCTCCGCCCAATTGAGAAAGAAGTTTATAACTAATGTTGGCAGAATTTAGATCAGGGAAAATCAGTAGATCTGCCGCTTTATCAAGATTAGAGAAATCAAAGAGAGTTCTCATAATTTCGGCATTTGTAGCTACGTCTGCCTGCATTTCACCATCAGCAATTAAATTTGCATCCTTACTACGGGCGATCTTTACGGCCTCACTCATCTTCGAGGCCTGAGGATCACGATTAGAACCAAAGTTAGAGTAGCTCAAGAAAGCCACTCGTGGCTCTGATTGCATGATTCGGCGATAGAGTTGAGCTGCAGACACAGCAATGTCGGCCAGATCATTAGCATCTGGATTTTGCTGGACTGTACAGTCGGCCATGAAGATAACCTTAGTTTTAAAAACCAGGATCATAATCCCGGCCACTTTTGGTTTCCCTGGAACATGGGTCCCAACAACTTTCATAATTGGCTTAATACATTCAGGATAGTTTTGAGTTGCTCCTGTGATCATTCCGTCTGCGTGCCCAGATCTAACCATCATTGAGCCGAAGTAGTTACCGCGCTTCATTGTGTCTTTAGCAAATGAAAGAGAGACCCCTTTGCGTTGTCTCAATTGAAAGTACTCTTTTACATAAGTGTCATACATTTCAGATTCTTCACCAGTTGAAAGAACTTCAACGTTTTTGAGGTTTGATACTCCTAAGGCATCCATCTTTTTATGAATGATCTTCTTATTCCCAAGAAGGATTGGCTGAATAAGACCTTCATCATTTAGAATTGAGACCGCTTTAAGGATGCGGGCATTTGTTCCTTCGGGGAAAACAATTCTAGGTTTATCAGCACCTGCCACTCGAGACCGGATATTTCTCATGATTGATCCAGTCTGACCCAGACGTTCCTGAAGAGACTTAGCGTATGCATTCATGTCTTCAATTTGAATCCTCGCTACTCCAGATTCCATCGCAGCTTTAGCTACTGCAGGCGAAACCCAGGTCAGTACTCTCTTATCGAATGGTTTTGGAATTAAGTAATTTCTTCCAAAAGAAAATTCTTCATTTCCGTAGGCGCGTTTAACATCATCTGGGACTTCTTCTTTGGCCAAAGAGGCCAGCGCCATAGCAGCAGCTTTTTTCATTTGCTCATTAATCTTACGAGCGCGAACATCCAGAGCGCCTCTGAAGATGAAAGGAAATCCTAGTACGTTGTTTACCTGGTTCGGGTAATCTGAGT
>DLGL01000045.1:16326-35368 GCA_002482685.1 Bacteriovoracaceae bacterium UBA7695
TGAGCGTCCAGTGGCCATAATCGCATCTGAGCGCACTTCGGCTACTTCTTCAGGCGTAATTTCAGGATCCGGATTTGCCATAGCAAAAATGATAGGATCTTTGGCCATGGACTTAACCATATCTTTCGATACTAAGCCTTTGGCAGAACAACCAATGAAGCAGTCTGCATCTTTCATAGCATCTGCCAGAGTTCTGCATTTTGTTTCATTCGCAAAAACATCTTTGTATTTATTCATTCCTTCAGTACGACCTTTGTAGATCACACCTTTAGAATCTGCCATCAGTACGTTTTCTTTTTTTACACCAAGCTCAAGGAAAAATAGAGCTGTTGCGATGGCCGCAGCTCCAGCGCCTGAGACAACGACTTTAACTTTGGCAAGATCACGTCCGGTAATTTCGCAGGCATTTAAAAAAGCTGCGCCACCGATGATAGCAGTACCATGTTGATCGTCATGAAAAACAGGAATATCCATAATTTCCTGAAGCTGTCTTTCAACTTCAAAACACTCCGGAGCTTTTATGTCTTCAAGGTTGATCCCACCAAAAGTGGGCTCAAGAGATTTTACAGTCCTGACAATATCTTCTACTGAGCGGTTATTGATTTCGATATCAAAAACGTCAATGTCTGCGAATCGTTTAAAGAGAACCCCTTTACCTTCCATGACTGGTTTCCCAGCAAGAGGCCCGATATCTCCCAGACCTAAAACGGCGGTACCGTTTGAGAGAACGGCAACAAGGTTTCCTTTCCCGGTATACTTATAAACATCTTCAGGGTTCTTCGCTATTTCAAGACAAGGAGCCGCCACACCTGGTGAGTAGGCTAGACTCAGATCACGGGCAGTTAAACATGGCTTTGTTGCGACAATTTCAATTTTACCGGGACGGCCATTGGCATGATAATCCAGGGCGAGTTTGTACTTCTCCTCGACCGACGTATTTTCATTATTCGGAGGTGTGCTCACACGGAATCCTTTTGTTTACGAGACTAAAATTTTTATGCCAAGAAGATAGCAACAAATCCCTGAAAACGCACCTAATGCGCTCCGAGACAAAAGTCGCTGTTTAGGCTTTTTTTCTCATCAAAGAGGGTAAGAGAGGGATACTTGTCAGAAGTAGGCCGATGTAGAACTCATCCAGGTCTGAAAAGCTGTACACATGATTTAAAGTTTTCCATGACACAATACCGAAACAGCCCAATGATACTGCCCAGCAAAATTGCTTTTGAGAGATGGCCCCTGGTGCCCATTGGCCAAGGAGTAGGGGAAAAAGAAGGCATGCTGCCGAGAAGCTTCCCAGAGTTTTCCATACCCCAACAACATCTCCATCGAATTGAATGCCAAGAAGTATTGATAATGTGGCCACCGCTATAAGCGCTAAATGATGATGCCATCTTTTAAATTTTTCTTTGTAAGTAACCAGATCATAACTTAAGCATGTAGCGGCGTTGAAAAGATAAGCAACTAAAGTTGAAAGTATGGTGGCGAGAATGCCGGCCAAAATTAGCCCACGCACACCTGCAGGAAGAAGTTGCATAGAGAACTGGAGGTAAGCATGCTGTGGATTTGCATCAGGAAGTGCTGCTCTGGCATAAAGGGCGCCAAGGGTGGTGCAACAGTCGAATAAAAACCATATGACGGTTGAAATGAGGATACCGTTTTTGGCGACTCTTTCCGTCTCGGCGGCCAGACAGCGCTGATAAAAATTTGGATCCACCAGAGTTGATAGAGCTATAAATCCCCATACTAGCGTTGTTCCAATTGATTCTCCTCCACTCCAGTCAAAATGAGTTTCGGGAAGTTTATCTAGTAGAGTTGTGGGATCTCCCATTTGTAACCAGGCAAAGACGACGATCAATACAACTCCCAAGATCATAAATACGAATTGCACCAGGTCGGAAAATACAACTGCGCGGAATCCTCCCCAGATGGACCAGGCGGTTACCAGGGCCACTCCGATAGTGGTGTTTAATGTTAATGATCCACCAAAAATTGCCTGTAGAAATAAACCCAAGCTTATGGTGTAGGCCAGGGGAAGGAGGTTGAGAAAATTAAGACACGCTGTTAGTCGTTCGGCTTTGGGGCCAAACATCTGTCCTGCAAGGCCTGCAATAGTCATCGCTTGATGTTGTCGGATTTTTTTTACTAAAAAGAGAGCAAATATTAAATAGGATAAATACCAGAAAACGCCTTGGGTGAGAAAATTATAAATCCCTTTTTCGAAAGTCAGGGCAGTGACGCCGAATATTCCGCCGTACCAAGTTGCCACAAGCGTTGCTACAAAGAAGGGAAGGGTGAGCCTTCTTCCCATCAGTAAAAGCTCAACCGTGCTGTTTTTTTCTTTTTCCGATAACTTTGATTTGAGAGACTGACCATAGAGAACAGAAGCCAAAGTTGCCGCCAGAACGACAAAAAAGACTATCCAGTCAGTTAAGGTAATATATTGCAGCAGTTCTATGTGAGAAACCATAGCGAGATTATAGGTTTTCGTTTATTCTTTTGCTATGAAATATGTCTGGATCCTGGTGGCCGTAATTATCATCGTGAGAATTGATCTCATCTTATCGTTTTTTGATAAAACTTCTGAGAAGTATCAATATTCTTCAAAACCTGATGTTAAACCCAGCGATATTCAACCCAGCTCTAATCTTGTGCCTATTAACAAAGATTTGGCGATTCAAAACACACCTCGCAAAATGTTCTTTTCTATGATGACTGACTTTCAGTCGATGCCCGATGAAACAATTAAAGACAAGGCTATCGAAATACTGAAAAGCAACCCGACCCTTTTTGATGAAAAGAAAGATCCAGATCTGGAAGCATCTATTTTTCAATTGAGAGTGTATCTTCTACAAAAAAATAAAGTGACCCAGAATTTAATTTTAGAATTGATGAAGTTACTCAGAGGCGAAAATCTTGAGATGCTTAAGGGTTTTTTTTCCTTAGCGATCGATATTGATCTTGCCGATTTTTTAAATGTTTATTCAAAGTCCAGCGACTCAAATTGTCTTTTAATGGCATATTTAGGAGACCGGCTTTCAGATATAGAGCGGTATAACGAACTGTCCGAGAGACTCATCGCTCTGGAAACATTTATTGCTTCTGAGTCATCTGTAGCAGTCAGACCTTATGCTCTAAAATGCCACATCGTCCTCAAACTCAAAATTGATAAATTGAAATCGATTGTTACCCCTTTTGAGGAGCCGGTTGCACCTGATGCAGATCCCTTGACCGCTCCAGGAGAATCTCCGTGATTCAGGTTGTAAATTTAGCTAAAGGCTTTAGCACTCAAGTTCTATTTGAAGGAATAAACTTCACTATAGGCAGAGGCGAGCGCATTGGACTGGTTGGACGCAATGGTACGGGTAAAACGACTCTGTTTAAAATTCTTTTGGGTGAAGAGCACGCCGACAGTGGTGATGTCATCATTCCGAAGAATTACATTACTGGCACTCTAAAACAGCACTTGCATTTTACTCATCCTACTATTCTTGAAGAATGTATGACTGCTCTTAAAGATGACGCAAAATTTGATCAGTACAAAGTTGAAAAAATGCTTATGGGCCTTGGCTTTAAGATTGAAGACTTTGACAGACCACCTTCAGATTTTTCTGGTGGGTATCAGATCCGTCTGAACCTGGCCAAAGTTCTCCTTGGTGAACCTCATTGTCTTCTATTGGATGAGCCGACCAACTACTTAGATATCGTTTCTATGCGCTGGTTATCAAAGTTTTTACGCTCGTTTCAAGGTGAAGTTGTCATCATTACCCATGACCGCGGTTTCATGGACGAAGTAACGACTCATACTATGGGAATTTGGCGCCAAAAGGTTTTTAAAATCAAAGGTAATTCTCAAAAGTATTTTGAACAGATAATGCTTGAAGAAGAAGTGTATGAGAAAACGCGTGTAAATTCCGAGAAGAAAAGAAAAGAGCTTGAAGAATTTGTCGCCCGTTTTAAGGCCAAGGCTAGTAAGGCCACTCAGGCCCAGTCGAGGATGAAGTTGCTTGAAAAAATGCCGGAGCTTGATGCTCTGGCGATGGTCTCAACTCTGGATTTTGAGTTCAATTACAAAGAATGTCCGGGAAGAGTTTTAATGGAGGTTAAAAATCTATCCTTCGGATACACAGAAGAAAATCTCATTGAAGATGTCACTTTTCCTATCTTAAAAGGTGATAAAATTGCCATTATAGGTAAAAACGGAAAAGGAAAATCCACCCTACTTAATCTTCTCGCTGGGGAATTAACCCCGAAAGTGGGATCTGTCACAAGCAACGTGAACATGGTATTAGGTCACTTTGGACAGACAAATATAAATCGCCTGGATATGGAAAGAACAATTGAGGAAGAGGTGGGATCGGTTGATCCTTCACTAGGTCTTCAGCGGATACGGAGTATCTGTGGCACAATGATGTTCACTGGAGATCTGGCCAAGAAGAAAATTAAAGTCCTCTCAGGTGGTGAGAGAGCAAGAGTTCTTCTGGCAAAACTTTTGGCCAAACCCTGCAATTTACTTCTACTGGATGAGCCCACCAACCACCTGGATCAGGAATCAGTTGAGTCTCTGACCCTTGAACTTCAAAATTATCCGGGGGCCGTGGTTATCGTTACCCATTCTGAGGCAATGCTGAGAGAAGTCGCGACAAAACTTGTAGTTTATCACCACGGAAAAGTAGAGTACCTTCAGGAGACCTATGACGATTTTCTTAAAAAAATCGGTTGGGAAGAAGATGAGGCAGCTACCGAAGGCAGACCGAAAGATAAACCTAACCGGGCGGACATTAAACGCCTTCGTTCAGAAACCATCATTGAGCGTTCCCGCGAACTAACTCCATTCAAAAAAAAGATGGAAATGCTTGAAAAAGAGATCATAAAATTTGAAGTCCAGCAGGTAGAACTTGAAGCTAATTTAATTACTCTGGCCACTGAGGGAGATTCTAAAAAGATCCAGGCAAACTCTCAGAAACTGGGTCAGGTTAAAAAGAAAGTTGACGATGCTTTTAATGAACTTACAGAGATCACTATAAAGCATGATGAGATTTATAACAGGTTTGAAGTCATCTTGAAGGATCTGGAAGTCTAGTTTATCTGATAAACGGTTTTGAGAACTTCTTTGAAAAGTTCATCCTGAGAAGAGAGCCTTCCATTATTGATGTCAGGTAGAGCATTGGTAGGTTCAAAACGTTTTAAGACTTGATTGTTCTTTAAAAGAATCACTGTTGGCGTGTGAGTTATATTAAAATCATTGGCGATCAAATAATTTTCGAAATATGTATTGAATGCCACTACCTTCACCTTCTTAGAAAATGAAGGGAGCGAATAATCCAGTTTCTTTTCAAACATAAAACAACTGCGGTCTATAATTGTCCTCTCCAGGCAATCGTTATTCGAAAAAACCACAAGGACATATTCTTTTGAATCCTGAACTTCAACCCGGTAATCGCTCTCAGATAAATATTTGAAGTTTTTAACCGGATATTGAATTTGAATGGCATAAGCCTGTGTTCCTAGAAGTAGGGATGCGAGAATGATTAGAACCTTCATAAGAACTCCTGATTTTTCAGGACTTTCTCAAAGAAAAGCCTCTACATCAATTAGATAGTAAATCTTACAGATCGAAGGGATTGATATTATTTGAAGCGAAATAGTACCAGACGGTTCCTGCCACGGAAGAGGATGTCGTGAAGTCGGGGTTTGAAGTAGTTGTAGCGTAGCCAATACCCCCGTCAGATTGTTTCATCTTTTTAATATTATTTAAAAAGGCTTGGGCCTCCAGCTTTTGACAAGTAATAGGCTCTTTAGTCACATTGGTGAACTTTTCCATCGCCAGGATATGACCAGCAGTCCCTTCAGACCATACAAACTGAGATGAGGCAGGTCGTCTGGTGGGCTTACTATCCATAAAACCTTTTATGCCCTCATGCTCGACAAAAAAATTATCACAATTAAGATCCAGGGCATTTCTTGTTTTAAGTGATCTAACAATATCTGGGCTTAAGGCCAGCAGACTCCAGGTTTGATTATCAAGGTAGAGCTCTTGTTTGTTGATAACACCGGTTTTTAAACTGGCACCAGACCAAAAATGAGACCGTGATGAATCCCACATGCTAAGAATGAAATCCTGAAGATAGGTGACATTCTTTTTCCATTTTTTGTGGGGATTTAAAGCAATAAAGTGCCTGAACGCGGCGTAGGCATCAAGATTGTGTTCTAGAGCGGCTGTCTCATTTTCATGCCATTTAGTTCCCGGTAAATCTGTGGGACCAAATTTCAAGGCCCACGTTTTTTTCCCACTAACCTCAATTGGCTTCATCTCACTGGCGAGATAATTTAATATTCTGTAATTGAATTTTACAAACTCTTTGGATTTGAACTGTTCCTGATATGTCACTGCGGCCATGGCCACCCAGGCAATTGCGCCAGCATATCTTTTATCACCTTCTATAGGGTAGGGAGATTCGCCATTTAAGTAATACGAAAAATAAAGAGAGCCATCTTTCAATTGTAGTTTCTGAAGACCCATGAGCAGATCTCGGGCCAGATCTTTATCCCTGTGTTTAGTGAAGGCGATGATAGCAAGTGCCTGATCGTAGATATAACTCTGATTGTGATTATTAAAACTTTTGATAAGCTTCCCACCGTGTGGTGAGTGATGCAGGCGCGACTTTAGGTTGCTTATAATAGCGTCGTTCTGAATGGCGTAGGCCGATATGGCCAAAGCCCACAGGCATAGAATGCTTAAGCATTTGCCTAACATTAAAATTCTCCTAGCAACCCTTGTTTAGAGTCTTTTCGTCAGGTATTAGTGATTACTTGAGTAAAAAAGACGAGCTTAAGGATTAAGAAGGTTTTTGTAGTAATTTGAGCTATTTGCAAGGGTTTCTATGTACCCTTTGATGTCGGACTTTTGCGCCTCGGGGAGTTGGGCCAGAGGGTAGATGTGCTCTTCGGGGACATAACGGAACGTAAAATTGATCCTTCGGGTGTTGAATCCTTCTATTTTTGGGCCAATGATTTCTTTGCGTTTATCCTCAACCCGCTGGACCCGGTGAAAGACCTTCGATTTCCATTTATCCCCACCAAAGATCTGGAGTGAGGAATCCTCAAGCCACTGAGAGAAAACAATATTGTCTTCTCCTAACTGTGTCTTACCATTTACGAATTGAAAAAATGCTCTATCCCCCAAAGACATGGAACCCACCGGCCCGGGTTCAAAATCTTTATGTTCGCCCACTCGGGCACGGTCTACCCATTTACCGTCTTCGAGCTTATTGCCGTAAAAATTGATTAAGCAGGTATTGAGTTTCCATTTATCGGGAAAATAACTTTTTGGGAACCGCTTCCTGGCAATGAACTCGATACGGTCCACTAATTTCTGAAGCTCTTTTGGATAGGTCTCGGCCCGGATGCAGCGGTTAAGAACACCCTTGGGAGGGTGATAATAATCAAGGCAAGCAAACTGCCAGTTTCCTAGCCAATAAACAGGTCTCAACAGAGGTCTCTGTTCGTCATTCAGAGGGGGAGGATTATGCTCTGAAAAGCGCATCTCCCACAACGGCACGAGGGTCTCGATCCATGACAGAAGTTGCGCGCGCTCTTTGCGGTCGATGAAGGGGAACTGATAATGGAGACCCTGAGGTAATGTCTGGTTTTTCATAGAGGATGCCTGGAAAAGTACTACGCGCTTCAGTTAGTGGTCAAACACCTTGTAAAAAGGTGAAGGTCCCAAACGAAAAATCACTTCCTGATGTATGATCCGGCCTATGAAACAGCGACTTGCAACCGAAGCGGATATCTTCCAGATATCCCAACTCTATTTTGATGTTTATCAAGGGACCTATCCGGATCCTTTGATGAAAGATTTTTCTTTGATCAAAAAGTTCATCAATTCTCAAGAAGGCTTTTGGTTTATCGCTATGGATGATAGCGAAAACGTTATTGCTTCTGTGCTCGCCTGCTATGATCAGGAAAATTTAATTGCGAAGGCTTTTGGGGCCGTAGTGAGAACTGAGTGCCGTGGCGAAGGAATCATGGAAAAGCTTTTGGGTTATGGAATTGAATTCCTGAAAACTAAAACGGCAGGAGTGGACGTTATCTATTCAACGACTCGTACGGTAAACGAAGCAGCACAGACATTGACTGAAAAATTGGGGTTTAAAAAAATTGGCATTTTTCCCAATGCTCACCGGACAAACGAATATGAAACTCACTGCCTGACCGCCATCATCACTGAAACTGCTCTGGAAAAACGTTTTACTAATTATAAACTTCACCACCAGCTGGATTCACTATACAAGATTGTGGCCTCCGAAGTCGGTTTAGGAGAACTTGAAACTCTTGTTCCGGAAAATCCTAGTAAGCCTCTGTTTACTCCAGGGGAGATTGAGGTTCTCCAATCACCAAAATTTGTGGCCTACAGATATGCATTTTTAAAAAATGAAAAAAAACTAGAGTTTGAATTCTTCCCCTTTCATCAGCCAAACCTGATGATCATTTCACCGGATCAGAGCATTGAGCTTTTTTGTCACCTCTCCCCGGTAGATGGCTATTGTGTGATTATTGGCGGAAAAATGCCAAGTGATACAAACTTTACAGAACTATTTTTGATGTCCAATAGGCTTCTCAGAGATGCAGGGGCCCGCTACATAGAAGTGATTTTGCGCGCAGACAGACCAAAAATTCTGGAAAGCATCATGAAGGCCAAATTCATTCCTTGTGGATTTTTTCCCGCTTTCCAGAAGATTAATAATCAACGCCATGACTTTCTTGTCCTCAGCCGCTCATTTGAAGTTTTTGACTTTCAAAATGTAAAACTTAAAGGCCTCAATCAGGTTTATCTTGAAGAGTATTTCAAAGCATGGAAGAGCATGGCCTTATATCCAAAACTTCTTAAAGTATGACAACTCATGAGCAAACAAAGAGACTTCTGGCCTCAGATCCTTTTGACTTCTCAGAAGCCTCCAGGAATTTGTTCCTTCAGAGTTTTAAAGAGAATGCTCTTCATCATTACAAAAATCATGAATTTACGAGGAAGCTATGGGATAAATTAGGTTTTCATCCTGATCAGCTAAAATCAGAGGCCGATCTGGAGAATGTTCCTGGTACCATGGTTCATCTCTACAAAGAGCATGAGTTCTGTTCTGTACCGAAAGAGAATCTCGCCTTAGTTCTTACCAGCTCGGGTACTGGCGGCCAGAAATCTCAGCAGTTTTTAGATCAGGAGAGTCTGGATAACGTTAAAGCACTTGCACTTACGATTCACAGGTCCCTGGGCATGGCCTCAGAACAAAAATATAACTACTTGTGTTTTACCTATGACCCTGCTGTTGCCAATGATCTTGGAACGGCGTTCACAGATGAGTTACTGACAAACTTCACAGGCAAAAACGAAGTCTATTATGCGATTCAATGGAATGAAGAGAAAAAAGATTTTGAATTAAATGAGGCCGGTGTTCTTGAAACTCTGAAACGTTTCGAAGCATCGGATATTCCGACACGTATATTAGGTTTTCCCGCTTTATTATTTGAAATTATCGAAAGAAATAATTTAACCCTCAACTTAGGAGAACGGTCATGGCTTCAGACTGGTGGTGGATGGAAAAGTAAGGCTGATAAAGAAATTCCCAAAAAGGATTTTAGGAGGATGATCAAGGAGCGCTTAGGCATTCCTGAAGAACATCAAAGGGACCTCTTCGGAATGGTGGAACACGGAATTCCCTATGTTGACTGTTCAAAAGGCAATCTGCATATCCCGAATTATGCTCGTGTCTTCACACGCTCGCCTTATGATTTGAGTTTACTTAAAAAAGGTGAGAGAGGGCTTTTACATTTTATGTGTTCTTACAACTTTAGTTATCCGGCCCCGAGTCTTTTGACGACTGACTATGGGAGAGTAGGAAGCTGTGGTTGTGGAATCAAAGGGGATACTTTGATTCTCGAGGGGAGGGCCGGAGTCAGTAAGCACAAGGGTTGTGCTCTGAAGGCCCTGGAACTTTTAAAGGTTTAATATGTACTGGTTTGGAAATGAATCTATTAAAGGTGATGAATGGATGCTGGCAGAGAACTGGCAACACATTCCTGTGCTTAAAAAAGAATTCGCCCTGACCGACATAGAGCTGATTGTTTCAACTCTGGACGGTTTTTCTAAACTCTGGGATAAGGATTCAAAGAATTTTCAGGAAGCCCTTCCGCAGTTATTTCAAGAATCTGGATTTTCAGAAGAAGAAGTCATCTCAACTCTTTCAATCCTCCCAGGACTTCTCAGTCGGGAGAGTCTTGAAGCAAGAATCAGGGCAGAGTTCATAAATGAGAAGGTTCTGGATCAGTTCATAAAACTTCCTCAAGGTGCTGCCAGAGTTAAGGCTTCCCCTAAAGGTGTGGTTCTTCATGTCACGGCCGGAAATGTTTTTTTGAGCAGTATTGATTCACTCATCATGGGTTTTCTCACAAAAAATATTTCTCTACTGAAAGTAAGTAGCTCTAATAAGTTTTTTCCAGAATATTTTGCTCAGAAGTTGAAGGAGTTTGATAAAAACAAGATCTTGAGTAATAAGTTTTCTATCCTTCACTGGAAAGGTGGAGATGAAAAAACTGAAACCTTTGTTAAATCTAAGGTCAATGCCATTGTCGCCTGGGGTGGCGAGGAGATGATACAAAGTTATCAAAAAGACCTTCCTCAACACGTAAAGTTTTTGGATTTTGGGCCTAAGATCTCGCTTCAAATTATTTCAAAAGATTCGTTACTAAATAAAGACCTCTCAAAAGTGGCCGATGCGGTTGTCCGCGATATTACGCCATGGGATCAGTCAGCTTGTGCTTCTCCTCAAAACTTATTTATCCAGGATGGGATAGACCAGGCTGAGCTTATGAAGGCCCTGGATGAGGCTTTCAGTCGGGCCAAGCCTCGCGGTAAGATTTCTGAAGACGAAGCGACCGAAGTTTTAAAAGAGCTTTATCGGGGATACTACTCCGAACTTATGGAAGGTGGAAAGGTATCGGCTGGCAAGGAGCATTTGCTTCATTTAGAACAAAATAAGTTTCTTAAACCTTCGCCCCTTAGCCGCTCACTCATTATCAAATTTTTTACAAATGCCGATGATTTGTTTCTACATTTGGAACCATTTTCTTACTATCTTCAATCTTGCTCTTATTTATTTGCTGAAAAAGAGAAGGCCGATTATTTATCGATTCTTTCTCTGACCGGAATCAAGCGTTTCGCTCCTTTGGGGACAATCACTTTCGGTATGGAAGGGGCTCCTCATGATGGCCGCTTTGTTCTGCGTGAACTGGTAAGTTTCATTGGTGATGAAGCCCGGATCCAGGATTACGGCGAGACCTTCACATTCATGCAGACAGCTCAAAAGCTTAAATCTCATTTTGAAAATACTGAGCATCCGCGGGGATATATTTTTTCTTCCGGTGGAACAACTGGTGAACCAAAATACGTTCATTACAGTTATGAAGAGTTTGACCGCATGACTGATATGCTGGCCTACAATTTGAAAGCGCAAGGAATAAAGTCTGGATCAGTCGTTGCCAATTTATTTGTAGCAGGGAATTTGTGGTCATCATTTCTTGCCGTGGAAAAGGCACTGGAGAAAATTGGCGCCATTCAACTTCCAGTAGGTGGACTGTGTCCTACCGAGAATATTATTACCTATTTAAATAAATTTAAGCCTGATGCGGTAATGGGGATTCCATCGCTACTTGTAATGAATGCTGAAGAAGCCCTTGCGAAAGGGATTGAGATTTCTATCCCGAAAGTTTTCTACGCAGGCGAAGCTATGTCTGAAACCCGCAGAGAATTTATCAAAACTCACTGGGAAACGACTTACTTTGGGTCTGCAGGGTACGCGAGTGTTGATGCCGGAGTCATCGGGTATCAGTGTGAGCATTCTCAAGCAGGTGAGCATCATCTGTTTACTGATGTGGTTGATATGAAAATCGTTGAAGGAGAGGCTCTGGTTTCATCTTTTTCAAGAGATACCTTGCCCATTAAAAATTATGCCACAGGTGACAGAGTTGAGTGGGTTGAGGGAGCTTGCGCCTGTGGAAGGACTGATAAAAAATTTAAACTCTTGGGCCGAATCGACAACATGATTCAAATTTGGTCGTGCCGGTTACTCTTAAGTGATATTGAGAAATCGATTCAAAAGCTGGATCCATCCATCCTTTCCTTTCAGATAACTTTGACTGAAAACTCAAATGGAAAAAATGTTGAAGAGAAGATGAATCTTTCTTATGAGAAAAAATCTGAAGTTGTTCTTGATCCAAAAAAACTAATTCATGAAATTTATGAGAATTCACGAGACCTCAAAGATACAATCTCGCTAGTTTCTTTTAGTGAAAAAATAGAGATTCTCGCCTTGAACCACGGTGAGATTAAAAGAAATTCGCGCACTGGAAAAATTAGTGTTATCCGAGATCAAAGAAACTAAATACTTACAGTCTAATGCCCGGCGACGCCGACGTCGGACTGAAACTTGCGTTACAACTTCTTTCTAAAAATCACTGAATACTCACCTGTGCTATCTGAATCAGTAATTCATCATTTAGGTCAGCAAAAGTTAATTCCTTCATCGGAAAAAATCCAATAGCGCCACCGGCATCGGCACCTTATCCCACCAAAGAGAATACTTCTTCTTGAGTTCCTCATTAAGCTTCTGTTCATCCAGATCATTCTTCTCGCGCTCTTCAAGGATTTCTTTCTCTGAATAACAATGCTCACCCGCCTTTAATTCCACATGATGTGAATTAAAAGCGATGCACCCGTATGGTTTAACTTCTCGTGGTATCGGGCAGCCCAATTCTGAGTGGCCAAAAAAAGGACAAGTATATGTTCGGCGGATGAAAGAGCGTTTTCCATTTCCTAACCCCTGATCGAGGCGGTATTTCGAAACTGTTTCCGTTAACCGTGCTTTGAGTTCATCATTAAAAAGATTATTGTGTTTCAAATACTCAACCAGCTCCACTGCTTCAACCGGCGTCACCATCATGGAATTGGCCTCATAGGTACAACAAGTTCCCGAGCAGCCTTTGCAGCCCATGCCGGAACTTTCCAATTCTTCATTGCGAAGAATGATATTTTTGCGCCTTTCGAAGGGAGTCATAGGGGCAAAATAAGGCTCACTGCCCCGATAGTCAATAAGTGTAGATAATAATTGAATTGACGCAGTGTAATTAATTAAAATCACTTTACCGCTTTCAGATTTACGAAAACAGTCAGATTTAGTACTAAATAGGTTCGCAAATTTTATTAATATGAGGGAGATCAGCATGATTGATTCTTGGTTGGGCGTCTGGATTAAAACGCCGGTAATCTTCGGTGTAATAGCGCTGGTTATTGCAGCGATTTTTTATTTCCGTGTGATTAGTATGGAAAAAGGTAACGAGACTATGGAGCGTATCGGTGGATACATCCGTGAAGGTGCTATGGCCTTCCTCTTTACTCAGTACAAGACACTTGCTGTATTCGGTATTGTTGTTGCAGGCCTGATTGGTTTCTCACTTGGTGGAATCGCAGCCGCTGCATTTGCACTCGGAGCAATTCTTTCTCTTCTCGCTGGTTTCATCGGAATGAAAGCGGCTACATACGCTAACGTAAAAACAACTCAAGCTGCCCGTTCAGGAATTAGAGCTAATGCACTAGTGACTGCTTTAGATGGTGGTGCGGTTATGGGTCTTTCGGTTGCAGGTCTTGGAGCAATCGGACTTGGTGTTCTTTATATCTGTTTCAGAGAATCTGCTCATCTTTCTCCGATTCTTCATTCATTCGCTGTTGGTGCTTCTTCGATTGCACTTTTTGCCCGTATCGGTGGCGGTATTTATACTAAAGCGGCTGACGTTGGTTCAGATATTGCTGGTAAAGTAATCGAAAACATTCCTGAAGATGATCCACGTAACCCAGGTGTTATTGCTGATAACGTCGGTGACAACGTTGGTGACGTTGCTGGTATGGGGGCAGATATTTACGAATCTATGGTTGCTGCTATTGTAGCTGCCATGGCGATCGCTCTTACATCTGATTCTCTTCCGACGCTTTTTGAAGGTGATGTTGAGATCAACAAAACTTTAGCTATCGGTCTTCCACTTGTTCTTTCAGGTGTTGGTCTTGGGGTTTCTATTCTCTGTATCTTCATTGCCCGTATGATGAAAAATATGGATCCTGCGAAAGTTCTTCGTGGCGCTCTTATCATGCCTCCAATCGTTCTTGCGATTGCTTCATACGCAATCATGCACGTTCTAGGGATCACTCAATCTGTAACTGCAGTTATGACAATTGGTGCAATCGGTGGAACAATCATCGGTCTCATCACTGATTACTATACTGGTATTTTCCGTCCCGTTGCTCGTATTGCTGAAGCTGCTAAAACAGGTGCTGGTACCAACGTTATTCAAGGTCTTGCAGTTGGTATGGAATCAGTCGCGATCCCTATGATCGTAGTTGCCGCCGTTGCTTTCCTTGCAAATAAATATCTTGGTCTTTACGGTATCGCTCTTTCTGCAGTAGGTATGTTAGGTGGTACAGCGGTTGTTATGACTGTTGATGCTTATGGCCCGATTTCAGATAACGCTGGCGGAATTTCTGAAATGTCAGGACTAGGTCCTGATGTTCGCGCCATCACAGATGAATTAGATATGGTTGGAAATACAACTGCAGCTATCGGTAAGGGATACGCCATCGGTTCTGCAATTCTTACCGTTCTGGCCCTTTTCTCTGCCTATAACATTGAAATTAACCATGTTCGTGCAATCAATGGTCTTGGTGCAGTTGAACTTGTATTAACTGATCCTAGAATTCTTATCGGTATCCTTCTTGGTTCTATTCTTCCATTCCTAGTTGGATCTTCAACTATGCTTGCAGTTGGTAAAGCTGCAGGGGCCATCGTTGTTGAAATTGGTCGTCAGTTCAGAGAGATCCCAGGTCTTATGGAACTTAAAGCTGAGCCTGAGCCGAAGAAAATCGTTGATATCGCAACTAAAGCTGCGATGAAAGAAATGATCTTCCCTGGTTGTGTAGCTATCGTTGCTCCAGTTCTTGTTGGTTTTTTCATGGGTCCAGCTTCACTTGCTGGTCTTCTTGCAGGATCTCTTGCAGTTGGTGCTACTATGTCGCTTTTCATGGCGAACGCAGGTGGTGCATGGGATAACGCCAAAAAGTACATCGAGAAAGGTCACCTTGCCGGTGAGAAAAAAGGAACTGATACTCATAAAGCCGCTGTTGTTGGTGATATGGTAGGGGATCCGTTCAAAGATACATCTGGTCCGGGTATTGCGATCCTGATCAAGGTTATGTCAGTAGTTTCGCTTCTGATTGCTCCGTTAATTGCTCTCCTCTAATTTTTAATATCAGGGTCCCTTCGGGGGCCCTTTTTTTTAGTAAAATTAGATCCCGCCGAAAAGTGCCTCGAGGTTAAGTAGAAGAAAAGGTGTTCTTCGGAACGACCAAAATTTTGGAAAATCGAGTCCTGGAACAATATCCATATAGATCCACTGTTTGTAGAGATTCCTTCGATAGGTTGTGCTGATTCGATAGTTAGAGACATACCAAGTGCGGTCGTTTTCAACCACTGTGGACAAATTTGTTCCCAGTGAAAGAGCGGAATCGTCATTAATCCGGTAAAGAATCACGGGCCCATGGGATGTTTTAAAGTCTTTTCTGGTAACTTTCCAATCGCTGGTATTTCTAAAACGCAGGAGGACTTCTTCGCCAAGAGGCAAGTCGGAATCAAAAGTCGTATTCTCTTCCCAGTCTCTGTCAGAATACCAGGCCAATTCTTCAACAAAACGATGAATAACATCCCCGGAGGTCATGTTTTTACGAAGTCGCGCTCTGGAAAAAACTTTTGGGGGAATACTAGCATTAACACCAAAGTCTGCACGAAACTGCCAGTTTTTGTTGAGCGCATTTTGCGCTAGCTCTTCCGAGGATCCACTCTTAGCGTCTTCTTTTTTCTCTTTTTTCTTTTTCTGGCTCTCCATCTCAAACTTAAACTTGTCCTGAAGTTTCGGCAGTCTAATGTTGACCCGTAATTGAAAATCTTCTGCTAGTAGAGCGCGTTCTCTCACTTCGTAACTTTTACGAATTCGAATCCTGCTTCGTGCAAGTTCATCATCGGCCCGTTGGTCGGCGAAGAATAAATCGAGTCTGTTTGCTACCGTGTTTGCTTGTAATCCAAAAAGCTGCTGAGTGGTGTCCAAAATGGGGATGGAATACTCTTTGGGCTCTTCAGCAGGGGATGCATAAAGAGTGGCCGAATAAAGTGTAATTAGAATAAACGGCAGAATTCCCATGAAGCCATTGTAGCTTATATTCTTTAACTGCCAATTCTTGGTGTCACTTTTTTTTTAACATTTCAGGAGGGAAGTCCATTAAAGCGATGATTTTAAGGGAATTGTGACATTTAGTTTAGAAAGGCGTTGGTGCAGAAGCGTAAAATGATCAAGTTCAAAAAATCACCGCCACTGAGGGATCCAATGAAAAATAAAAAAATTGCCATAGGTCTAGGCCTGCTTACTACCTTTTCTCTCTCGGGCATTTTGTTTTATCATCAGCTTGGGTCAAAAAATCTCGAGGACCTGGCCCTTCTTTCTATCATAAAAAATGATCAGAAGATTTTTGAAGACTATATCACTCGTGGGGGGAAGTTAAGTGCCATTCTCGATATAGAGGGGAACCGTTATACCGTCGGCGAACTTATTGTTAAGCACGAAAGACTGGGGTTTGTTCAGTATGCCCTTTCAAAGAAAATGGAATTTGGGATTAATCCATCAAAAAATTTTGATGTTTATTCATTGGCGGTTGAAAAAAATAATTCAGAAATTCTAAACCTTCTTACAGTCAATAAGACAGGACTCTTAAAAAAATCCTATGGGAAAAATGAATGGAGCTTACTTCACATGGCCAGTGCTGAGTGTGCTGATCAGGTAGTAAGCGTTCTTCATAAAACTGGGTTAAGCTGGGATCATAAGGCTAAAGATGGATCAACTCCTTTAACTGTGGCCGCCGAGGCTGGCTGTCTGCAAGCACTGAGCTACTGGAAAGAAAATGGTGCCAATTACAGGGCAAAAGATGGTCGTGGAATAACCGCTCTGGATATTCTACTTAAGAAGAAAGACTCTGCTATTTCAGCTTTCGCGCAATCGTTTATTGAGAAGCGTACACCTGCCTCAGTCGTTGCTATGAGCATGGGGGAGCCCAACTTTTATAAAAAACGTAAAATCCCAAAGGATAACCTGGCCGATCGCGCCCACCTCATAGAACCAGAAGACAGGCCAGATGATGCCAATGAGACGGCCGAGAATTCTGAGTTCAGTGATTAAGCTCAAAATGGATACTAAAAGTAAAACAATCAGTCATTTTTAGGATCGTTTAAGAGCTAATGAAATGCACTCTTGCGCATTTTTCTTTTGGCCCTAAAATAAGATAAAACAGGAGGAATGACATGGAAGTTGTTCGTCGGACTAATGCCGAGATTGAAAAGAACATTGGTACAGTAGCTTACTTTGTTCGCAAAAAAAGAAAAGAACGTGGAATTACTCAGGATGAACTGGCAAAGTTCTCAGGAGTCGGTTTAGCTTTTTTAAAGCGCCTTGAAGGCGGAGACGAAAATCTCCACCTTGCTAAAGTGCTTCAGGTCATGAGGCATCTTAATGCTGATCTTTTTCCGAAAGAATACCAATAGATTTTTTAGTCGTTAATTTTTTGCGGTAGCGCATGTTTAACATTTCAACGGTTAATGAAAACGCCATGGCAAAGTAAATATAACCCTTGGATACGTGCGCTCCCATACCTTCTGCTACCAGCATTACTCCAATGAGTAACAAAAATGAAAGTGCCAGAATCTTAATGGTAGGATGTTTTTCTACAAAACCGCTGATTCTTCCTGCTGAAACCAGCATGATAACCATTGAGATGAGCATTGCAACGACCATGATACTCACCTGATCCGACATACCAACTGCAGTAATCACAGAATCTAGTGAGAACACAATATCGAGGACTAAAATCTGACCCAGCATCATTCCAACACCTGCTGCTTTAGATTTAGGCTGAGCATTTGATAAATGGAATTCCGGATCTCCTTCGACCTTATGGTGAATTTCGAAAGTCGATTTAGCGATGAGAAAGAGTCCGCCTCCTAGAAGGATAAGGTCTCTGCCTGAAAAAGATTGTCCAAAAAGTGAGAAAAGAGGCTCTTTAAGAGTCATGATCCAATTAATGGAAAAAAGTAGTCCAATACGTATCAGAAGCGCCAGACCGATCCCGATGTTGCGGGTTTTGGCCTGCTTTTCCTGAGGCAATCGGGCCACTAAAATAGCGATAAATATGATGTTATCGATCCCCAGAACGGTTTCCATGGCAGTCAAAGTCAGGAGTGCCGTTATGGACTGGGTGGTTAATTCAAACATCAGAAATCTCCTTGTATCACTCTATAATTGTCTTCTATCTTCTTAAACTGGAGCTCCTTTGACTAGGCTTAAACTGATGTTAAAATGGTGGCTCAGGAGTTTTATGAAAAAAATGATTCTACTTGTCCTTACAGTTCTACTCACTTCTTGTGCTTCAAAACCTCAGCTATATCCCAACGATAAGCTTAAACAAGTGGGCAAAGAGAAGGCAAAAAGCGACGTGGAGGGGTGTATAGCCGACGCGGATGAATACTTAAAGAGCTCAAAAGGTAAAAATATTGCCAAAGGGGCCGGCGGTGGAGCTGCAATAGGTGCTGCTATGGGCGCGGTGGGTGGATTGCTTACTGGTAATTTTGGAAGTGGATTAGTTAGGGGAGGCGCTGTTGGCGCTGCTGGTGGCGGAACCGCTGGAGCTTTGACTCCTGACCAGGTAAAACGCAACTTTGTGAACCAGTGCCTGGCCGACAAGGGCTATAGAGTTATTGGCTGGGACTAGTAAACGGAAAATGTTTTTTTGTTCAAAAATAGAGAGTCAATTTAAGTACAGAATTCCAAGTCATGAATATTCAGTTCTAAATAATCCAGCAATTTTTTCTTTCACACTTTTAGCTAAGAAAAAATTGCTGGATTATTT
>DLGL01000028.1:0-5464 GCA_002482685.1 Bacteriovoracaceae bacterium UBA7695
AGCCGCGTTTTTCTTGTTGGGTAGGAAGGAGAAAAAGCGCTTCGCTGGATGAGAAAGCTCTGAGCTTTTAAGTTCCTCGAAAAGTACCAGGAAAAGTGGTTCTTTAAATGTACTGGCCGTGACTGGTCGAATGACTATCCGGCAAGGGATCGTTATGTCATTGAACTTTACCTGAACCGGCCCAGAGCGGGCCGTCAGCATTTCTTTTTTTACTTTATTAAAGGTAATTTGTAGCTCAACAAAAAGACCTTCACGGACTACTTTGAGAAGATTGGCCTCGGGCTCACCTGGAGGCTGCTCGAGGTACTGACTGGTGCGACCACGGTATTGAAGTATCTCCATTCTTTCGTTGATGAGGACTCCGCATGGGGCATACTCATTGATCATAATATTATCAATAGTTCGGTATAAATCTTGAGGAGGCTCAGCCTCATGAGCGATAACTTGAGGTGGCATTTGAGAGACCACTTGATTTTCTTTTGGCATTTGAAACCGAAGCTGACTTTGGATCGGAGTCCTTGAGAAAATTTTATTGACCTTATCTTCTGTTGAGAAAAAGTGCTGGTGGCCTGAAACATTTTCCGTGCGGCCGAGCATCAAAAAACCAGGTTGCCTCAGGCAGTAATGAAATGTTGATAGAAGTCTCTTTTGAAGAGGCTTATCAAAATAGATGAGAACATTTCTGCAAGTGATGAGGTCAAGTCTTGAGAAGGGAGGATCCCTTGCCAGGTCATGTTTAACAAAAACACACATGTCCCGTACGACTTTATTGATACGGTAACCGTTATCAACTTTGAGAAAAAAACGTTTGAGTCTCTCTGGTCCAATGGATTTGGCCAGGACGTCAGGATAAAAGCCACTGCGGCATTTTTCTATCATGCGATCACTGATATCTGAGCCAAAAATTTGCACTGGGCTTTTAGGAATTTCAGGGCCCATAAATTCAAGAAAGGCCATGGCCAGGGAGTACACTTCTTCACCCGATGAGCAGCCGGCCACCCACATACGAGTAGGAGAGTTTGTTTGTTTATTTTTACAGATTTGAGGGAAAACTATTTCCTGAAGTTTTTTGAAGGCTTCAGGATCACGAAAAAATGAAGTCACGTGAATCAAGACATCTTCAACGAGTGCCTTGGGTTCATCCTCGGTTTCTGTCAGGTAAGTATAATAATCGTTTAGATTTTCAACTCTTAACAAGGCCAGACGCCTAACTAGTCTGCGTTTAACAGTGGCGTCTTTATACTCGGTGAAATCAACATTTTGTTTGGAGCGAATAAGAACGAGTATCTTTTCAAAAATCTCTTCATCGGCTTCCGAGATATATGGATCGGTATCTTTAATAAAATAGTAGGGATGTTTTGAAAGTTGAGTGAGCTCTTCAGCAAGACCACTTAACCCCAATGTGAAGTCTACAACACCAGCAAGAATCGCACTTTGAGGCATACTGTGATTTTTTGCTTCTTTAGGGTCTTGAACAAGTGTAAATCCACCCTCATTTTTTATGGCACGTAGTCCTTCAGTCCCATCATTGCCATTTCCAGTGAGTACAACACCAATGGATCTTCTTTCACAATGTTTTGCCAAAGATTTAAAGAATGTATTGATTGGCATGTGCAGATGGCCTGCAGTGTGTTGCCGTTCAATGATGTGAAGTTCGCATTCATTAATTTCTAGATCTACTTTTGAAGAGAGGACATAGACATTGTTAGGCTCAAGCTTCAGACCGTGCACAATTTCATGAACGGGCATCTTGGTTGTTTTACTTAGAGCTTCAGTTAGGAAGCTGTCATGATTTGGATCCAGGTGTTGGATGATGACAAACGCCATACCGGTTTTTTCGGGTATCGCTTTAAGAAGTTTGGAAAATGAATCGAGTCCACCTGCTGAGGCCCCAATACCTACGATAGGAAATGATGGCCGATTTTTAGGTACTGAATCTTTGATACAAACCTCGCAAAACGACATTAGATGGTATTGGGATACCTCTATTTGTAGTCTATATCTGGATATTAACTAAGGGGCGGTGAGCATTTATCCCTTGATGTTTGACTCTCTGTTTTTGTTCACTTATTCTCTTCCCTTAATTTATCTTAAGGGGACCTATGAAGCTCACTGTTGCTGTTCTTATGCTAGTATTTAGTTGTCTTGTTCATGCTCAATTAACCAATGAATCAGAAGTCGGTATTGCCTCTGCTAACGGAAACACAAAGACCCAGACTTTTAACTTTAAACAGCTCAATGACTTCAAATGGGATGATACTAATGTCGCCAGTTTTAAATCACGCTACCTTGAGGCCAAGGCCGGGGATACTCAAACCGCCCAGTTTTTCATGGCAGGGCTCCGTTATGAGAAACAAGTTTCAAACCATTTTGGTCTTTTTGCCGGTGAAACTCTGGAGAAAGATAAGTTTGCGGGGATTAAGCAAAGACTAAGTTCTGACCTGGGTGGAAAGTACCGCTTTATCGAATCAGAGACGACCAAGCTTTTTTCTGAACTTGGTTACCGTTACATGCATGAAGAAAGACGTGACGATACAAAGGCATTCAGCAATTATGGCCGTGTTTATTCTGAATGGGAAAACAAATGGAACACAAGCTTTTCCACAAAGTATTGGGCCGAGTATCTACCAAACATCACCGACAATAAAGACTGGCAGTTTAACACTGAACTCTCGATATCAGCAGCTCTAACGAATATCTTTGCCCTCAAAACGGGTGCTCTTCTGAGATACGATCATTTTCCAGCACCGGGGATCGTTTATAAAACTGACACACTCTTTACAACAGCACTTGTAGCGAAATTCTAAGTCAGAAAGGATGTATTATGCTTAAGGAATTTTCTGAGTTTCTCAAACAGTACGGAGTCATCGGTCTTGCCATCGCTGTCATAATCGGCGGAAAGCTTAACTTATTAGTGACTAGTTTTGTAAATGACCTTCTTGCCCCACTGATTTTTCAGCCGGCGCTTGAAGCCGCTGGAGTTAAAAACATCGCTGCCTTGAGCTTTAATGGGATCATGTACGGCAAGGTGGTAGCTGCTTTCATAGACTTTACAATTGTGGCCTTCATTGTTTTTCTTTTTGCTAAGAAAGTGATGAAAGAAGAGATTGTAGCTAAGAAATAGTCTCTTTCATTTTGAGTGTTATAGGGTGATCATGCCCAAAATATTCTTCAAAAACTCTGAGCTCCGGTACTTTGTCGTACTTGAGCCAGTGAATGAGTTTGCTCGAGTTGGATTTCGGTTTCATTAGATGCTTATTGATGAGTCCTACCATTTTAATAAATAACGATGGGCGCCTCATCATGACAAACCTGTCTGTTACGGGAACTGCAAAAGCAAATCTATAGATGTGACTCAGTTCGTTTTCCCAAAAATAGTTTCTATGCTGATTTCTGCACTCCCCTAGCTCCTGGAGGGATTTTAAGATATTAAACTTGGGAATAGGGTGTGGAGAGAAGCTCCATCTGTGCTTATCTTTAATCCACTCCTCATCGATTATACCGAGATAATAAAGTCCAAGAATAACATCACGTGAGAGGTAAGGGTGCGACTTACCAGGAAGTCTTTCAAGAGGAAGTCCATTGGTCCGGGCAAGCTGAGAGAAGAGATCTTTTAGTTGATGCAGGTCCACCACGAGGCCCGCTTTTTTGGCATAGGCCGAAACAATGAATCCATCGTTGGTTGGCGGATCTCCCTCAGTTGGGCGGGCGTGATATTGACCGAATTTATCGATATAATTTTGCATAGAGTAAAGCATATCGGGAATTCTGGGTGAATTCAAATTCTGCGAAGGGCAGCGCTTAGCATTAGTGCCTTGATATCATTATTAAAATATTCTCAAATCAAGACTTTACCGACCGCTCCCGTCAGATTTATAAATAGAGCTCAAATTTGGATGATTTAAGGAGTTTTATTATGGTCGGTATGGACTTATTCCAACAGGGTGGATTCATCATGTATCCGCTTCTTGTGTTCTCTGTTTTGGCCTGGTCTATTGGTCTTTATAAAATGCTCACACTTTGGACATTTACCAAAGAGTATAAAAAAGTAAACGCAGAGGTTTTAACTGCGATCTCCGGTAATCGTTTAAACGAGGTCAATTCCGTTTTTAAAGATTCACCGGCCACGATTGCCCGACCTCACGATATTTTGATCAACGGTGATCATAAGACAAAAGAAGAAATGAATGAGCGCCTCTCTCGTCGATTGGCAGAAACTAATACGGAGCTAAAGCAGAACCTCTGGATTCTGGGATCAATTTCAGCTTCGGCCCCATTCATCGGTCTTTTCGGAACAGTTCTTGGGATTATGGAGTCCTTCAAGGCAATTGGCTCCTCTGGTAAAAGTGGTTTCTCAGTTGTAGCAGCAGGGATTTCGGAATCTCTTGTAGCAACAGCGGCCGGGATCATTGTGGCCGTGGTGGCCCTTCTTTTTTATAACTATCTTCAAACACGCGTGAATAACATTGCTCAAGACTTCAGATTAAAACTTGAAGAAATTGCTGACATCCTTTTTACTAATCGCACAGCAGGGAAGTAGATCATGGCGATGAATAATAATTCGGGTCAGGATGAAATTGTCTCAGATATCAATATGACCCCCCTTATTGATGTCATGCTTGTGCTTTTGATTATTTTTATGGTGAGCTCTTCCGCAGCGATTGAATCGGGTCTGGATGTGAGTTTACCTGAAGCAAACGCTACTTCTGAGGGCCCGAGCACTAGTCTTGTAGTCTCTCTTTCTAAAAAAGGCGAGATTGCTGTCTCTGGTGAAGTTGTCGGTCTTGATGGACTGAAAGATAAAATTGCTCAGGGTCTCGCAAAAAATAAAACGACTTCAATTATTCTTGAAGGGGATGGAGAATCGTCTCTAACGAATGCTTTTGATGTGATGAACATTGCCCGTGAGGCCGGGGCTAAAGACTTTTCTATCGCGGCAAAGGCCAAAGGCAATTGAAAAAAATTGTCACCATTACCCCCATCTTTGTTTTCTTTCTCATCCTTCACCTGGTGATTCTGGGGAAGGATGTACTTCATCCCTGGGAGCGCAAGCAGGATCCTATAAAAGTTCGTTTCGTAGGCTCATTCCAGTAATCATTCGTTCATTGAAGATTGAAACATCATCATTCCAATACCTGCGGCCATAATCAACATGAGAAGAAGTAATTTCAGGGTCAGCACGACATCTTTGAAGTTTATCTTAAATCGTTTCGATGGTTTTGAAGGAGCCTTCTTCCGGATTCTTGGAGGAGGAGAGCCGGGCTTAGAGTGGATTTTTTTAAGAGGGACTAATCCGGGTATAACTGCAGGAAGTCTGTGAGAGCTGAGTCCCCCTTCATCAACAATGGTGCATTCCAGATGACCCAAGCGCAGCTTCATATTTGAAGTCAGCAGGGATCTGTGATCAGGGATAAGTTTAATCCCATCGATATGGACGCCATTTGCGCTATCCAGATCGGTGATA
>DLGL01000028.1:5471-8352 GCA_002482685.1 Bacteriovoracaceae bacterium UBA7695
GTGCTGGCGGGAAAGAGTCTCTTCTTTGACAATAAAGTCACAAAAACTTGAGCGGCCGATAACAAGTTTATCCTTCTTCGTAATACACTCGGCAAGCTGACCGTTGGGAAGTTTGATATTAATTTTCATATCTAATTAGTCTGCTTCCGTATCAGATGAAATAGGTGAGAAGTACTCATCAATTATAATGGGAAGAGCGCCAAAAACAAGGGATGCTACCAATGGGCCTATGAATAATCCTGGTAAACCAAACATAATCACACCCCCAATTACTGCTAGCAGTCCGATAAAAGGGTGAACTTCAACTGATCCAAGGCTACCAAGATAGGGTCTAATAATGTTGTCGGAAATTCCAGAAACTGTAGCGATCACAAGCATTCCAATCCCGGCGCCGATACGTGAATCCAGGAAGCAAAGAAGTGCCAGTACTCCTGCTACGGGAGCAGCTCCAATGATTGGGATGAAGGAGACAATGAACGTTATGAAGAAAATAAGGAAAAAGTCCCCTATGTCAAAGATGAGTGCCCCTACGGATACGATAATTGACTGGAGGACACCGGTGAGGATGTTTGAAAAGAAAACCTCACGGCAACAAAGTTTAACCATGAGAACAAACTTATCACCATTAATTTTGCTGAAGTAGAAGTAACGGTCAAAAAGTGTTCGAATCCTTTCTGCCTCACTTAAAAAGCAATAAATCGAAAGAATGGTAATCAGTCCCACCATGAAAATCGTCGGTAGCTCGCCCACAAACTGACTGAATGTTCCGGATAAGAAAGTACCGATATAGAGCACTATAGAGTTGGCCTTGGCCTTCATGACCGTGTTGTCTAAACCGTAAATGGCGCTTGCCTGATCAATGAGCTGGTAGCTGTAGGTGACAAATTTATGACTGATTTGGCTAAAATTTGATTCATGCAAGATTTCGGAAACCACCCGTGAGCCTCGGATAAAAAAAGCAACTACCGGCACAAGTCCCACAAGACCAAGAAGAAGACTGAAAAGAAGCAGACTTAATCCCCGGCTTAATCCGCGTCTGATAAAAAAATCGACAAAAGGGGAGAGGGCCATGGCAAGGATCCCACCAAGGATGATGGAGATCATAAAAGGGAGCATAACATAGAGGAAAATGATGAGAATAAGGGCCGCAAAACTTATCTTTAAAAAGTTATGGGCAACGAGCTTGATAAATGTATCTTTCATGCCTTGATGATACTGCTAAGAGTAAAAGGAAGTAAAGAATGTTCACGCCGGGGGGATTACCCCGAGGCTGCGACTACGGGTAACAAGTACCCATTTTTCACCTACCTTGCTTTTCAAGATTTGAACCTCTTCAGGTGTAATATGGATCATAAGTAAAACCATCATCACCCACTCAAAGAATGGAATACTCATTGTGTATTCAATACCAAGATGAAATGCGATACCCAGAATAATGACGGGGATCCTGAATTCCTTTATCCATACCAATAGACCTAAACCCGCTTCGATGATGAGCGTGCTCCATGTCAGAAGTTTAATAACAGCGAGATTGTCCAGAATGAATGGGACTGGGAAATTCTTGAAACTTTCAATTCTGGTGGCATAGTAGAGGGCCGTTCCGTCTAACCAGGTTTCACCTTTAAACTTTTGCCAAACTGTCCAGAGATAGACCACGGATAATTGAATTTGGATTAAGCGCATGGCCCAAGGGGCCCAATCCTTTTCCTTTCTGTATGCGGGGAACTTTTCAGCAACCTTCGCATCCAAAGAGAGAGAGTGTCCGCAAGGCGAGACAACAAGTAAGATCGTAATGATCCTCATAAGTGTTTCAGACGAGCTCATCATCCAGATTCCCCGCTGGTGCAGAGTGACCATGCAACAGAGAACGATTATAAGTGCGGGTCTTGTGCAAAAACCTAACAGTGCTGAAATGATAGCGAGTCCGTAGATGGAAAAGAAAAGATAGAGAAAGTTATCTGAGTTCCCAAAGATGTTGAAAAGATTTAAGTGAGGGTAAGGGAAATGGACCTTAACCGTCTCCAGACTTATAAGCCCTGTCTGGCCATAGATTGTTTGAATGTTTTGCGAATCGAATAAAAAATAAACTAAGAGTAAGCTGCACCATAAAATCCTGAACAGAGCGATACTGTCTGTGGATTTAGGCGCAAAGAAGAAATCATTCCATCCGTTGATGACTGTCTTATAACTAATCACCGGGCAACCTCATGAGTATAAAACTTGTAACTTTGCATAGAGGATACTGTATAGCTGTGGGGACGAAAACTTTGTTCCAAAGGTGGTGTTTCGTCCCAGTGCCTGTAGAGTTCAACCTTTAAGGGGGAGAGTTCATAGTTTGTTTGTTTCATAACGTTTCTTAACGCAAATAAGGCAGTGTCAGGCCATAAATAATGATGATCGTCTCTCCTGATGGATTCTGAAATAATTTTTCGGAATTTTTCACCATGGATATGATTTATAATAAAATCTTTAGAGGCATGTGGAAATTCGTAGTTAATTTTTTTTCCATTTGAAAACTCGACGACTGCAGATAATCGGCTATCCACACGACTTGGATTAGGAGAGAACATCATCCAGTCTTGATAGATACTAAAAAATGAAAGGTATTTATCCACGGGATTGTAGGCGGCCTTTACAAAAGGTGCAGACATTGGCATGTGGGTGCGGATCATGGCCATAAAATTGAGCAGAATAAAAAAAGAAATAAAAATTTTTTTATACAGAGGCATGGGTCAGATCCTTAAAATATGAAGCGGGCACCGAAGTGCCCGCAGAAAACTTAGGGACAAGTTGTCGTTGTTTTGATTCCAAAAAAACCTTTGTCTTTTTTCGGACATTCTCCGCCGCTTCCATTAGAGCCGTTGTGGCCATTGGTGCCGTT